>JANMFT010000448.1:0-1937 GCA_031374255.1 Limoniibacter sp.
CTATGATCAGGTGAATGGTCGGCGGTGCCGATTGAGAAATATGATTTGCCAGCCGCTTCTTTATCACCATCAAGCAAAATATCGCGCGGGGAACCCACGTCATTTTTTGGCACGCGGTAAAAACGCGGTTGCTGGCCGCCGGTAGCGTATGACGAGCCATAGGCAAACGGCCCATCCGGTGCGGGCACGCTTTCATCATCTTCTTTGATGCGTCCACGCATTTCAGCAACCAATGTTGCGCGTAGTTCTTTCAGCGGTTCGAGAAACGCATTGGCATAGGTATTTTCAGCATCAAGATGTGTTTTGATTTTGGGGTCGAGCACGGAGGGATCTTTGAACACCTCTTGCCAATTATTAGCCCGCATCCATCCAAATTCATCATGGCGGGTAATGCCATGACGCGTGTCGGATGTAATGTTCTCGGCGGCGTTAGGCCCTGCCGGAAGATGGTCGAATGCGGACATGGGTTTACTCTGACTTTGGCGTGAATTCGAGTGCGGTGCCGTTCATGCAATAGCGAAGACCGGTCGGGTTTGGACCATCGTTGAAGACGTGTCCCAAATGTGAATCGCAAGCAGCGCAGCGCGACTCGATGCGGGTCATGAAGAATGAGCGGTCTTTGATTTCGGCAACCGCTTCTTTGGCGACTGGCGCGTAAAAGCTGGGCCAGCCAGTGCCGCTTTCAAACTTCGTGTCAGATGAAAACAACGGCGCATCACAGCACACACACGAATACAAGCCGCTTCGTTTTTCATCGTTCAACGGGTTGGAAAAAGCGCGCTCAGTGCCGTGTTTGCGCGTAACGTAGAATTGATCTGGGGTAAGCATGGCTTCCCATTCAGCCAAGCTGCGTTCAACTTTAAGTGCGGTCATTTACAAAACTCCAGCTGCTTGTGTTGACTGCCATATAGTGTTGGCGGGGGATAATCGACAGGGCAAGCGCAGCAAACTTGCCGGAAAGTGATTGACTGTTGAAACAACAGGCAATTCTTGATTTATAATTTGTGCAAAGGTCTTGCGGCTGCAAGGGCTGTTACATCTTGGAAAGATTGCATAGCGGCAGGGGCTTTCAAAAAATTACAATCGACCTCACCATGATTGGTTTATTTGCGCCATTTGTTGCGGCGTTGATTGCACCCGTTTTGGTGAAGCGGGCGGGTGCAATTGCCACTTGGATGCTGGCATTGGTTCCGACGGGATTGTTTGCACATTATGGGACGATGCTCGCTGAAATAAGCCGTGGTGAAATCATCACCGGCGGAGTGCAGTGGATTCCCACTTTGGGAGTCAATTTCTCGTGGTTGATCGACGGGCTTTCGCTGACATTTGTGCTTTTGATAACCGGGATTGGCGCACTGATAATCGTTTATGCCGGGGCTTATTTGAAAGGCCATGCGCACCAAGGGCGTTTCGTTGCGTTCATGTTTTTGTTCATGGGCGCGATGCAGGGGCTGGTGCTTTCAGACTCGTTTCTGATGCTGTTTGTGTTTTGGGAACTGACATCAATTACGTCATTTTTATTGATTGGCTTTGACCATAAACGCGAAGCGGCACGGCGTGCCGCTTTACAGGCTCTGCTGGTAACTGGCCTAGGTGGGTTGTCGCTGTTGGCAGGATTGATTGTGATTTGGAATATTACCGGTATACGCGAACTAAGCCTTCTATTGGCAACCGGTGAAACATTGCGGGACAGCCCGTTTTATCTCTTGGCTTTGATATTGGTGCTTGGCGGTGCTTTTACAAAGTCAGCCCAGTTTCCGCTACATTTTTGGTTGCCGAACGCAATGGAAGCGCCAACGCCGGTTTCAGCCTATTTACATTCGGCCACCATGGTGAAGGTCGGCGTTTATCTGCTGATGCGGCTGAACCCGGTAATGGGCGACACTGTGCCTTGGGAAACAATTCTGCCTTTGTTTGGCACAGTGACTTTTGCGGTT
>JANMFT010000461.1:0-12307 GCA_031374255.1 Limoniibacter sp.
TTATGATAATCATCAGAATCGTTGGCACTTCATTGACAATACGCCAGTGTTTCTGGGTGTTCGTATTCGCGTCAGTTGCAAACAAGCGTACAGATTTCGCCATATACATATGGCTCACTGTCATCAGCACCACCGCCAGCAGCTTCACGTGAAACCAGCCTTCACTGAAGTGACCACCTGAATAGCCAAGATACAGTCCCAGTACCCACGACAGTATCATCGCCGGGTTCATAATGATTTTGAGCAAACGATGTTCCATGCCCTTGAACGTTTCGGACATAGGTGAACCGGCAGGCGCATCAATATGGTTGATGAATAAACGTGGCAGATAAAGCAGACCGGCCATCCAAGAAATTATCGCAAGCACGTGTGCAGCTGTCATCCACAAATAAAATCTTTCATTATCAATGACATAAAGTAGACCTATGATTGCAACGAGGAAAACAAGCCCTATCAAAGACCGCGGGCCTGCTTTCTTATGCCCGTTGCCAACGACTTCACTCATTTGCCGCGCACACGATCAATCATGCGCTGCACATTTTCAATTGGCGTTGGCGGCGTAATGCCATGACCGAGATTAAAAATCAGAGGGCCGGATCCAAGCATTTGCAAAATCCGGTCAACACCATAGTCAAGCGCATCACCGCCAGCAATCAAAAGCAGCGGATCAAGATTTCCCTGAACCGCGCCTTCTTTTTGCAGGCGCTTGGCGAATAGTAAAGGAACCGTCCAATCGAGCCCCAATGCATCAGCGCGGGTGGCTTCGCGGTAACCGTCATAAAGAGCGCTCGCACCTTTCGGGAAAGCAATCACTGGCACAGTGCAGCCCCGTGCCCGAAGCCCATCAATTATCCGGCGGACAGGCCGGATACACACATTGGCAAATGTCTTATCGTCGAGCACTCCGGCCCAGCTATCGAAAATTTGCACACAATCTGCACCAGCCTGAACTTGGCGATAGAGATATTCGATGGATAAATCTGCGATCACATCTAGCAAACGGGCGAAGGCTTTGGGGTCTTGATAATTAAACAAACGTGCTGGAGCCTGGTCAGGCGTGCCGTGCCCGGCAATCATGTAGGTCGCAACTGTCCACGGCGCACCGCAAAACCCGATCAAAGTCGTTGACGGCGATAATTCTGCATGAAGGCGCCGCACCGCCTCGTAAACAGGCGCTAAAACCTCGTGGGCTTTTCTATCTGATAATTTTTCGATGCCTGATGCATCAATCGGAGTCATTTGCGGGCCGGAACCCTCACTGAATGTTACATCGCGGCCAAGTGCATGCGGCACAACCAAAATATCAGAAAACAAAATCGCAGCATCAAAGCCAAACCTGCGGATAGGCTGGTGTGTCACTTCAACGGCTAAATCAGGCGAATAACACATATCCAAAAACCCTTTGGACGTGGCACGTGTCGCGCGGTACTCCGGCAAGTAACGTCCCGCCTGCCGCATCATCCATAGTGGTGGCGGGGTCAGGCTTTTGCCCTCCAGCACTTGCATCATCGGTTTGGTGCTGTTGTCCACAATCATCTCTGTTCTTAATCTTAAAAAGAAATCCAAATTTGGATTTTTGATGCTTCTATGAGTCTGTGGGTTACAGGGATTAGCTGCTAAATCCAAATTGTTCCACAGGCTGTTTTTTGAACCGTCACAAACCAAAGTCCAAAGGATGAATCTGGGTAACGCTTTTTTAATCAATCTTATCAGAAAGTTAAAGTTAGCTGTGGTCTAAGCATTTTAAGCATCTCCTGTTAACCATCTGTTAATAAGTTTTAATGCGCTAATTCACCCGGGCGCGGCACATAAAAGCGTGTTTGTGGACAAGTAGAATTTTTCTCCACAGCTCCATCTTCCCCCAACCCTGTGACGAGACATTTCTCCACACTGGTTCACAGGTAAACATAAATTCTGTAGGACAGACACGTAACTGCTTGAATTTAACAAGGTTCTGAGTCCGTGCGGATGATTCTTGCCTCCAAAAGTCAATACCGCGTTAAACTGCTGACTGACGCCGGTTTGAATTTTGAAGCCTGCGACGCAGAGGTGGATGAGCGCGCAATAGAAGAAGCGCTTCGGGGCGATGTTTCACCAGAAGCAAAAATCCTACCTGAAGATTTGGCGCAGATATTGGCTGAGATTAAAGCCACCACGGTCAGCGAACAATTTCCAGATGCCCTCGTTCTGGGATGCGACCAGATTTTAGCGCTCGGCGACGAGATATTACACAAAGCCATCGACTTTGAAGCCGCTCGGGCCAATCTCCTCAAACTCTCTGGCAAAACCCATACACTGTTTTCCGCAATAGCGCTGGCGCAAAACGGCGAGATCGTGTGGTCACTGACCGTGCCGGCCTATATGATCATGCGCAAACTCGACCCTGCTTTCATCGGACGGCATTTGGCATTTGCTGGAGACGCTGTTTTAGGCTCCGTTGGTTGCTATCAAATCGAAGGGCCGGGCATTCAATTGTTTGAAAAGATCGAGGGTGATTATTGGACAATAATAGGCCTGCCGCTCTTGCCGTTGATGGCAGAACTGCGGTCGCGAGGCGCAATTGATGGCTGAGTTTAAAAAAGCCTTTGTATTGGGCCATCCCATAACCCATTCGCGCTCGCCTCTGATCCATAATCATTGGATCAAAACGCACAGTCTTGCGGGTAGTTATGAGGCAATTGACGTTGCACCCGGAACTTTGGCTGAATTCCTATTGCGTGTCCGTTCCGGAGAATTTGCGGGTGGCAATGTCACCGTGCCGCTGAAAGAAGAAGCCTTCGCAGCCGTTGATCAGCTCACCGAAACGGCCAAATCAATTGGTGCGGTCAATACCATCTATACGGAAAACGGGAAGCTCTGGGGCGATAACACCGATGCTTACGGGTTTTCCGCCAATTTGGAACACAGGGCCCCCGAGTGGAAAACAGCACGATGTGCGCTCATTATTGGAGCAGGTGGCGCAGCGCGGGCCATCGTTAAATCTCTTATCGACACCGGTTTTGCTGAGATCCACGTGCTCAACAGAACGCTGGAACGCGCCAAAGAATTGGCAGCATCCCTCGGACCAATCGTTACGGCTGCACCCCTCGATGATTTCGCCAAATACACGCCTAAGGCCGATCTCACCGTCAATACTTCTTCCCTCGGCATGGCAGGTAAAGACGAAATGGCGTTTGATTTCAGCTCTGCTAAATCTTCCGCTCTGATTACCGACATCGTTTACGTGCCGCTTGAAACGAGCTTTCTTCACTCCGCGCGTTTGGCGGGGCTGAAAACCGTTGATGGTCTAGGCATGCTGTTGCATCAAGCCGTGCCCGGGTTTGAGTATTGGTTTGGAGTGAGGCCGCAAGTCACCCCGGAACTCCGCGCGATAATTGAGGCCGATCTGTTTAAGGTGTCGCAATGATTGTCATTGGTCTCACAGGTTCAATTGGCATGGGCAAAACAACCACTGCCTTACTGTTTGAAGCTGAAGGCGTGCCTGTCGCAGATTCAGACGCGATTGTTCATGCGCTTTACGCGGGCAAAGCCGTGCCAATGATTGAAGCCGCATTTCCAGGAACAATAGTGGATGGCAAAGTCGATCGCACCAAACTCAGCACTCATGTTATCGGCAGACCAGATACCATGAAAAAGCTCGAAGCCATTATCCACCCGCTCGTGCGGCAGGCGCAGAATGAATTTTTGGCAAAAGCCAAAGCCAGTGGCGCAAAATTTGCCGTGATCGACATTCCTTTGCTATTTGAAACACATGCAGAGAGCCGCGTCGATAGAATCGTGGTGGTTACTGCGCCAGAAAATGTTCAACGAACCCGCGTTCTGGCGCGACCGGGGATGACGATTGAAAAATTCGAGGCGATCCTTGCCCGCCAAATGCCGGACGCTGAAAAACGCGCCCGCGCGGATTTTGTGATTGATACATCGCATGGCATTGAAGCTGCCCGCGATGAAGTCCAGGCAATTCTCGCTCAACTGTCGAAAACCGTATAAAGCGGTTTCAAGGTGGCGGGCTTAGGGTTAGATGATTGCCTTGGAGCACCCCATGCGCGAAATAATTTTTGACACCGAAACTACTGGGCTAGACCCCAAGCAAGAGCGCATCATCGAAATTGGTGCTGTTGAACTTGAAAACAGATTTCCAACAGGCCGCACGTTTCACCATTATATTTATCCTGACGGCCGTAAAGTTGATCCCGGTGCTTTGGCGGTACACGGAATTTCCGATGCCGATTTGGCAGGAAAACCGCTGTTTTCAGCCATTGCTGACGCGTTTTTGGAATTTGTCGGCGACGGCAAACTCGTTGCCCATAATGCCGGTTTTGATAAATCGTTTTTAAACGCCGAACTTGAACGTATGAACCGGCTGCCTGTGGCAGATGAGGTGTTTATTGACACGCTGGCCATTGCCCGACGCCGTCACCCGATGGGGCCAAATTCACTGGACGCCCTGTGTAAGCGCTATTGCATCAGCAACGCCCACCGCACCAAACATGGCGCACTCCTTGATTCGGAATTGCTGGCCGAAGTCTATATTGAAATGTCCGGCGGGCGTCAGGCCGGCTTGGGTTTAAGCGCAGTCGAAACGCAAACAATTGCCACCGGTTCGTCGAATCAAATGGATCTTGGCCGTTTGCCGCCGCGCCCGTTATCCCTGCCGTCACGCTTAACAGCAAACGAAAAAGCCGCCCACGAATTACTCGTCAGCGGCCTTGGTCAAGAAGCTGTCTGGAAAAGATACAGCTGAGCATAGTTCGAAAAAGTGCAAGCCGTTATCGTTAAACGATTCGACCAAAAACTCTAATTACTGCTTAACCGCAGCTTTCGCCTGTTCATCCGCCAAACGCTGCTGGAACATGGCGGCAAAATCAATCGGGTCAATCAAAAGTGGCGGAAAGCCACCATTGCGGGTGCAGTCAGCAATAATCTGGCGTGCAAACGGGAACAAAATGCGAGGGCATTCGATGAACAGCAACGGCAGCATATGCTCTTGCGGGAAGCCAGCCAAGCGGAACACACCGCCATAAACCAACTCCACATGAAACAACGTTGTTTTATCGTCGCCCGCTTTGGCGGTCAGTGACAGCACCACATCAAACTCAGTTTCGCTCATCGGATTGGCGGCAACATTCACAGACACATTGATACCAGGATTGCCGTTGCGGTTTTGCAGCGATAGTGGCGCACCTGGGCTCTCGAATGAGAGGTCTTTGACATATTGCGCCAGTACGTTGATTTGCGGCGCTGCTCCATTACCGGCCTGCGGCCCTGAAACATCGTTTTGTGGTTTATCGGACATATTGGCTCCGGTTGGGACAATGCGGGTTTGACCGCTTTAATTATAGATTTCAATTTCGCGGGGGTGCTATCATGGCAGGGCTTTGATTGGCAACTGCCGCGAATATTTTCAATGTTTGGTGTTATTCCAAGGACTGTCTGACTTCTGGTTTTTGGAATTTTTTACGCCAGCATCGTCCTCACGCTCATAATCACCTGCATCCAGATCAATTGTGCCGTTATCGTAGGGCCACTGTTTATTTTCGGCGGGTGTCACAAACTTCAACCGCTTGGCAAGAAACTCAAAAACCCGTGCGCGAACGTGCGGGATAAACAGCAAAAATCCTAAACTATCAGTCACAAAACCCGGCGTCAGCAGCAATACACCGGCCGCCAGCATCATTGCGCCATTGGCAAGATCACGCCCCGGCACACGGCCCGCTTCCATTTCGCTGCGTACTTTCATCGCCAGGCCCATGCCTTGGTGGCGCAAAAGACCTGCCCCCAAGACCGCGGTTAAAATCACCAGCGCGATTGTTGGCAGCACGCCTATAAATTGGCCAACCAGTATGAACACAGCAATTTCGGTGATGGGTACAATCAACATCAGAAAAGGTAAAAAGCGCAGCATAGTTTTGTCTCTGTTTGCGCTCATATGGGGCTTTGGTTGCAGAAATTGAACCTGCAAACTGAAAATAGCATGGTTTTAGCGTTAATCGCGGTTTGAACCTTTGCGTTCAACGGCCTATATTGATGTAATCAGCTGCTTTGCCCGCCCAAAGGACATAAACGATGCAATTCCTCGATTTTGGCACTTTGATTTTCATCGTGGCGGCAGTGTTTATTTTTCTGAAGCTTCGGAATGTCCTTGGCACCCGCACCGGCCATGAAAAGCCGCCCTATAATCCGTTTGCCAAACGCGAAAACATGGAAACCGGTAAGCCGGTGTCCGATGGCGATAATGTTGTTGCCTTGCCGCGCCGCAAAACCGATACAGACGCGGCAGAGGCTTTTGCTGATTTGGATGCTGTCGCACCGGTTGGCACGCCGTTTAACGCGGCCCTTCGTTCGATCCACGAAAAAGACCCCACATTTGTGCCAGCTAAATTTGTTGATGGCGCAAAACTGGCCTATGAAATGATTGTGCTTGCATTTGCTGATGGCGACCGCAAAACGCTGAAAAACCTGCTGGCCAAAGACGTAAACGATGGCTTTGCCACCGCTTTGGACGAGCGCGAAAAGCGCGGCGAAAAAGTGCAATCATCGTTTGTTGGCATTAAATCAGCCAAAATTGTTGATGCCGAACTTAAAGGCAGTGAAGCCAATCTCACATTGCGCATTGCCAGCGAAATCATCACAGCCACCATCGGCAAAGACGGCGCGGTGATTGAGGGTGACCCAGAAACTGTAACCGAAGTCACCGATGTCTGGACATTTGCCCGCGATTTAAAATCGCGCGACCCCAACTGGAAGCTGGCCGCCACCGAAGCCGATGATTGAGGGTAGGCGCTTGAGCAATCATTTTGGGGGCGGAACTAAAACCTTGGCGGCTTGAGGCCAGTACTTTTGCGGGCATTGAAGGCTGGCAAAGGGATAATCACGCTGCTGCCTTGGCCGCCTTTCGTTTGAGCGCCGCGCGGCACTTGGAAACGCCCTATAAACAACGTCAAATTAAATTTGATGCTGAAGCGTTCAACGCGGTCTGCCACGCCAGCCTTGAAGACAATATTGATGCCGGAGCGTTTTTCGAGTTTTGGTTTGCACCGTTTTTGATTGTGCCTGACCGAGGTTCAGGCAAAGTCACCGGTTATTATGAGCCTGTGATCGAAGCGATGCATGAAAAGGGCGATGGCTTTGAAACACCGTTTTTGCGGCGCCCACATGATTTGGTGGAATTGAGCGATGCCGAGGCCGGACACCAAAATGCCATGCGCTTTGGCCGTGTCATTGATGGCCAAATCAAACCTTATTTCGACCGCCCTGAGATCGACGGCGGTGCTCTTGCAGGTCGCGATCTGGAAATCGCTTACGTGAGTGATCCTGTTGATGCGTTCTTTGCCCACGTCCAAGGCTGTGCACGGCTGCAACTGCCAACCCGCGAAATCCGCATCACCTACGATGGCAAATCCGGCCATGAGTTTACCGGTATAGGCCGTGTTCTGATTGATTTGGGTGAAATCCCTGCGGTCAATATTTCAATGCAATCCATCCGCGATTGGCTGAAACAAAATCCCGCACGCGTTAGCGAGCTTTTGCACCACAACAAATCCTATATTTTTTTCCGCGAAGAACCCGTGGCCGGTTTTAAACTTGGCCCGATTGCAGCCGCTAAAGTGCCGGTCAGCGCGGGCCGTTCGATCGCCGTCGACCGTACTATACATGCCTTTGGCCTGCCGTTTTTTATAAGCGCGCCGGATTTGAAAACCCTTGAACCCGAAGGCTTTAACCGGTTGATGATTGCGCAAGATACCGGCTCAGCGATTCTAGGAGCTGCGCGGGCAGATCTGTTCATCGGTTCTGGAAACGCCGCAGGAGCAATTGCGGGATCAATCAATTATAATGCGCAGTTCCACATACTCTTGCCGCGCAAAGGCCTCACATAATGCGCCGCAGGAAAGACCATGCACTTGCGTCTGACGACCGGATTTTGTGGGAGAAAGTCGCCCGAACGGTGACGCCGCTCGGGCCGCCGCGCGCTCAAATGTCAGAGCTTGAGGCGGTTGATTTTGAGAAAATGCTGGAAGCACCGAAACCGCAGCCGGTTTCATCACCGCCAGCGATTGCATTGCCCACACCCAAGCAAGTCAAGTCGCTAGTTAAATCACCGGAAGCCATCGATGAACCCATTCAACGCCGCATTGCCAAGGGCAAAGTCGCGATTGAAGCCAGAATTGATTTGCATGGCATGACGCAGGATGAGGCGCATTTTTTGTTGATGTCATTCATCATCCGCGCGGCACAGCGCCATTTGCGCACCGTGCTAGTTATCACCGGCAAGGGCCGCTCGCCTAAATCAGAAGGTGCCTTAAAACGCGCAGTTCCGATGTGGCTTGCACAACCGGGATTTGCGTCGCACGTGTCCGGATATGCAGATGCGGCACAAAGCCATGGCGGCGAGGGCGCGCTTTATGTGCGGCTTAGAAAACCGCTGGTATCTTCGCGCTAAAAACCAAACTTAAAACAGCGCTTTAAGATCGTCGATTTTCTCGTTCACAAACCAGCCATAGTAATTTTCCTGCGGCAGTTCAGCGCCGCCTTTGGTGCCGCCGTTTCGCACACGCAACGCATTGGCACGGCCCACAGGATCACCCAAATTGTAAAGCGTTGCTGTCAAGCCGGGATTGGCTGAAATATCAAAACCCGCCAGATCGCGGTAAGCATCAATCGAGGCTTTGATCGTAGCCGCGATGTACGGCAGTGTCTTGTCGGGGTCCATGATGGTTTCATAGACCTTCCGCGCATCTTTGGCGTCGAGCTTATCAAAACCGGAGGTTTCTGCCACCAGATCAGACATTTGGAGAGCAGTGAGCGGGTTCAACTGCCCAATACCAAACGTCTGCCCCGCATAATAAGGCTGGAAGAACACTTGGCCAAAACGTTTATTTGGGTAGGCCACATCTTCCAAGGTTTTGCCGCGAAACACTTTGTCCCAAATTTTCTCACGGCAAACCCATTCGGCAGACGAGCCGGCTTGTTTTGCGCAGGATTCAAATTGCGGGCGCGCAATAAATTCAGAAACTTTCTCGCCCTCAAACTCAAACGCAAAATCAGATGAAAGATAGGCGGCGGCTTTGATGTAATAGCTTTGCAGCCGGTCATAGGCATCCACATTAAACGTATGTTCGCCGATAATCGCTCCTGCCATATGGATCGGGTCAATGCCGTAATCGCTCGAAATTTTCTTGATTTTACCCGCCAGCTCCGGATCGTTTTTCAAAAGTTTCAGTGCTTTGGCGTATTTCTTTTCAAACGAACCGCGCAGTTCTAGCGTGCGCTTGATTGAAGCGCCGGGAATTGCGGGCTGTGTTGCATTGGAATTACCGGGTTCGACTTTGGTCGCCGCTAAAGACGGCATTGAAAATAGCAGTTGAACCCCGCAGGCCGCCGCCAATAGGCAGGCTTTCAAATCGAATTGCTGGCGGCTTTTCATGGGCAAAACCCATAACCGATGAATATTTTGGCGCAAGCCCCACAAAAGATAAACAGGAATTATAGAATAAACCGTGACAAATCTGTATTGGCTGCCAGTCCGCCCAGATGTTTTTCAACATAGGCCGCATCTATCGTGATTGCCGTTCCCGCTTGATCGGGCGCATTATACGAAATCTCATCCAGAACCCGCTCCATAACTGTTTGCAAGCGTCGGGCACCGATGTTTTCAATCGCTGTGTTAAGTTCAACCGCAATTCCGGCCAGCGCATCAATTGCATCATCAGTGACTGTTAGTTCCACCTGCTCGGTGCCCATCAGCGCAATATACTGCTTAATCAAACTGGCTTCAGGTTCGGTCAAAATGCGTTTGAAATCTTCCTTGGTTAGCGCCGACAGTTCAACACGGATCGGCAGGCGGCCTTGCAATTCCGGCAGCAGATCAGACGGTTTGGCGACGTGAAACGCGCCAGACGCAATAAACAGCATATGATCGGTTTTAACCGGGCCATGCTTGGTGGAAACGATTGTGCCTTCAATTAGCGGCAGCAAATCACGTTGCACACCCTCGCGCGACACCCCCGCGCCCATGCCGCCTGAGCGACCGGCAATTTTATCAATTTCATCGATAAACACGATGCCTTCGTTTTGCGCCAAGTCTAAAGCCTCCGCTGTCACCTGCTCCAAATCAAGCAGCTTTTCAGCTTCATCCGCCACCAGCATATCATGGCTTTCTTTAACGGTGGTTTTGCGCTTTTTGGTTCGCGCGCCCATGGCTTTGCCAAGCATGTCAGACAGATTGATCATGCCTATATTGCCGCCCATGCCGGGTAATTCAAACGATTGGCCGGGCGATGTTTCAGCAACCTCAATCTCGATTTCCTTATCATCCATTTCGCCCGAACGCAGCTTTTTCCTGAAGCTGTCGCGCGTCGAAGGTGATGCGGTTTTGCCAACCAGTGCGTCCAGCACCCGCTCTTCCGCATTCAAATGCGCGCGGGCTTTAACCTCATCGCGCTTTTTATCTTTGACCAACTGAATGGCGATTTCGATCAAATCCCGCACGATTTGCTCGACATCGCGCCCGACATAACCAACCTCGGTAAACTTGGTCGCCTCTACTTTCAAAAACGGTGCGCCAGCCAGTTTTGCCAAGCGCCGCGAGATTTCGGTTTTGCCCACTCCAGTGGGCCCGATCATTAAAATATTCTTCGGCATCACCTCTTCGCGCATTTGGCCGGTGAGTTGCTGCCGCCTCCAGCGGTTCCGCAGCGCAATGGCCACTGCGCGCTTGGCTTCCTTCTGACCGATAATATAGCGGTCAAGTTCGGAAACGATTTCACGGGGGGAGAAAGATGACGAGACAGTGGACATTTTGAATGGTGATTTCTTTTTTGGAGACCTGTCTTTAGATAGGTGAGTGTGATGCGGTGTTCAAACGGCAAATGCAGCAAATGACAAATGGAGCAGAGCCTGTGTTGTGGCTGGTCGCCGGTGCCGATGGTGTTGGAAAAACCACTTACGCGCGTGATCACATCCAAAGCTATTCCGGCACAAAGAGCTTTGTGAATTTGGACGAGATTGCACGGGGGCTATCGCCGTTTGAGCCGGAAGCACAGCGGGTTCGGGCGGCCCGCGTATCGTTGAATTACCTGAATTCGGTTTTAGATATGTCGCAGCCGGAAAACGGGGATCATGACAACCGCAGATCGATCTCGCTAGAAACCACTTTAGCCGGTCTCACCCACTTACGAACGATAGCCCGCGCAAAAGCCAATGGCTGGCGGGTGCAACTCTTGTATTTTGCGGTTCAGTCGCCGGAAATTGCTCTGGCCCGTATTGCAAGACGCGTCAGCGAGGGCGGGCATAATATTCCCGAAGCAGATGCGCGCCGCCGTTTTGGGCGGTCATTGCAGAACTTTTCCCTTTACGCCGCTCAATGTGATCTCTGGCGTGTGTTTGATAACAACGCAAAACCAAGAGTTGTGGCAGAAGGTTACGGCCCGTGCCGTTCGTTTCTAGATTTTGAAAAAGCCGTATTGCCCTTAAACTTAACAGACACGCTTCAAAAACTTCCGATTTGCGCTGAAGCCTAATCGTCTGCAAACTCCGGATTATCGAGCGCCATCATTAAAGCCGGGCCATACTCGCTGGTGCGCGTATCAAACGCCACAAACCCTGCTTTTTCATATGATTTTATCGCGCGCAGATTTGATGGATCAGGGTCGATCACCAGCCGCGGCACTCCCTCGCCGAACAATATTGCAGCGAGAGCCGTGATAATTTTATTGCCATGGCCTTGCCCGAGATCTGCGGCTTCACCAATCGAGATATCAATGCCAAGCGTGCCAAACGGCTGGTCTTGATAGGGATGACCCTCTTCCAAATGCGGATCATACGTCTGCACATAGGCGACGGGCTTGCCGTAGAGTTCCACAATCATTGGCTCGGTTGAATCCTCTTCCATCGCTGCTTGAATTTCATCCAAAGCCTCATCGGCATTGCCCCACCATTCCTGCCAATGCGGCTCCGCAATCCAGACTTTCAGCATGGATAGGTCACGTTTTTCAACTGCGCGGAAAGCGTAGCTCATTGCAGAATTGGAAGCCGGTTCAGAACAAATTTCGGCAATGTCGCGCCGACCAGCAAACGCCGGATCGTATGCCAAGCTGTGCCAAACAAGATAATCACCGCACCAACGCCGAGCAATATCAACGCGAAGGGTGGCAAGCCTGTTGATTCTGCGGTTTTACTCACCAGCGCATAAATGCCGATAGAACCGAAATACCCAAGCGTTGGCACCAGCAAAGATCGCCGGTCGATGGCCAAGGCGACATAGACAAACATCAGAATCAACAGCGTCAGCATAATAATTGCGCTTTGC
>JANMFT010000468.1:0-3908 GCA_031374255.1 Limoniibacter sp.
CCAGCTGGCGGCACAGGCGACTTTGATCAACAAACTCTCGATTGATACCGAGCAGCGTATTGTTCTTTATAAAGCGCTTGAAGATTCACTTAAAACTGCGGCCCAGCAGGACGTTGCCCATAAAATCAACACGCTTGGCGACAAGGTCGATACCGCGGCCGAAACAACCATGGCAGGCATTGGTGCAGCGGCCCAAAAACATATTGGTGACCTTTTGGAACTGCATGAAAAAGGCATGGTTGCGAGTGCTGAAATTCAGCGCCGCAAGAAGCTGGCCGATGATGCCTTCTCGCGCCGCTTCGGCGATGTGCTCGCCAAGCATAATTCAGCAAATTACGTGAAGTCGTAAGTTCGGTGTCCTGCAGAGCGTTGAGTTTTTTGTATCAACTTGAGGTATATTCTTACTCGTCATTCCGGGATTCGCTCTTTGCGATGACCCGGAATCCAGAGATGTGAGGAATGATCGTTGTTATGAAATATTACGGCAAAACGCTCGGCTCTGGATTCCGGGTTCTGGTGAAGAGCCAGCCCCGGAATGACGAGAGAGAAGCGATTTTTATGGCTTATGTGATTTAATGGCCAAGGCCGCAACTCAAGACCCGACGCAGCTTTATTTCAGCGCCATTAATGCGGCGCTGGAAGGCTTGGCACTGTTCATGCGCGAAGAACGCGCTGGTGTTGCTGACCATGTATTGATTGCTGAAGCCGTCAGCGGCACGATTGCCAAACTACAGCGCTCGCTGACAGCATTTGCCAATAAACAGGCATTCTCGCCGGGGCTGAGAATCGCACAAGGCGACAGCGGTTTTCCGGCATTTCAGCATATTTTGGAATTGACGGCGGACAAAGCCAAAGCCGAAACGCGGCTTGGCCAATTGGCGAGTGCCGACACATTGCGCGCCGAAATGGCGGATTATATCTTGCGCCGCAAAGCCTTCCCAACCGAATTGCGCGCAGACCTCGCCGAGCGGCTGTATTTGGAAAGCGTCAAAGGCGGTGATTTTTTGGGTGCATTGGATTTGCCGGAAACAATCCGGCTTTCGACCAACCCTAAAACCATGCGGCCAACTTACATTGCACGTTGGGCGGCCTATGATGGCGTTGCTAATTTACCGATGGTGTTTTTGGCAACGCTCGAAGATTCCACTGACAATGTCATGCGCGAACTCGTCAAAAAAGATGGGACTTTGAACGACCGCGCCGGAGTGAAATTGCCTGTGCCGGGCTTGCTCAACCCTGATCTGGCACGGGCGTTTGATGCGTTTGCTGAGAAAAATGCCTCGTATTCCCTGTCGCCGATTACAGTCGCCACCAATCTCGATAAAGATTTCGCAACGCTGCACCCGAAAGCTCTTAAGCGTATTGTGCTTGGCCCGTTTTGGACGGCTGGCATTACCCGCAACAACCAGACAGTGTCTGAGATATTGTCCCGCATTAAAAAGCAGGAGAATGCGTGGTTAATCTCATGGACGGTTCAAGACGTTTATTCTGTGCGCGAAGTGGAAGGCAAAAAGGGTTTCTTTTCGTCGGAGCCGTCGCGCCAGGAGTTTCACATCGAGACCTCTGATTTGGAAGCCACGCAAATGGGCGTTTCAGCCTATGCCAAACACGCGCTGGTGCCGCACGAGGCCTATCAGGCGCTTTATGCTTCCGGTGAAGCCCGCAAGATCTTTGATGGATTTAAAGTGCATATCATCGCCAATGGCACTGTGGTGAGCGATGCTTGAGCAAACTTGTAAATTTCCCTCGTCCTTCGAGACGCGCAGTAGACGCGCTCCTCAGGATGAAGGAAATTGGGGCAACTCAAATCTCCTTCATCCTAAGGAGCCACGCAGTGGCGTCTCGAAGGACGCAAATACCCAAAGCTCTTTGGAGATATCCGCATGACCGGTGCCAGCATGATCCGCATTGATGAAGCAGACATCGCCAAACATCGCGCTTTGGCCGATGCGCTTGTCACCAAATTCTCGCTGCTCGAAGATGATGCGGGCCTAACCGCAGCCACCACGATTGCGGGTACAGGGCGCAGGTTTGTGTCGCCGGTGTCAGCGGGTGGCGCGAGGCGGGCGCGCGACGTTGAGTTTGCCAAAACCATTGCCAGCATCACGCCCAATGAAGGTTTGCTCACGCCGCGCCAGCATGGCTTGCTTTATGGTGTGCGCCGCGCGGGGGCGATTGGTTTGGCTGTTGCCGCCAATTATGGTGTTGCCAGCGGGTTTGAAGAGCTAACCAAGCAAAACGCCCGCGCGGCTTTGCAAGGCGCTGATGCTGACCGCTTGCGGGGCATGAATGGGGCGGCTGCATATACGGCCGCATTTGCAGCGGCGGCATTTATTTTAGCGACGCTCGATGGTGACGCCGAACCTGAAGTCAAATCTGACCCTCAGCCGAATTTCGATACACCCTATGACGGCCTCAAAGCTTTTGTGGGCGGGTTGGACCGCGTGATTGCGGGTGCGGTGGATGACGCCGCTTTGATTGCCAAAGCGCGCGGCTATGCCTCACAATTTATTGAGGCGTTGCTGTCTCGGCGTGTCCGGTTTGAAGCCGAACTTGGTGCATTTGCCGACGCCAAACTCCATGTTGAGCGCGACGCTTTTACAATTGAGGGGTTTGATGCTGCGCCGGGCCGCAAAGCCAAAGCGCTGTCAATGACGTTTAAAAAACCCGAAGAAATCATTGGCAACCATCTCGCCAAGCGTCAAGCGATGCGTTTGTCGCGGATGATTGTCGCCTATGATTTTGAAAAGCAACTCAACCCGTTTGTGGAACTCGGCGGGTTTTTGTTTACGTTTATTGGCGATGGCGCGCCGGGCACTGGAAAAACCATTCTCATTCAAATGACTGCCGGTTTGATCAATGATTATTGCCAAGTCGCGGGCTATCCGTTCCATTATGAGAATTTCGGCGCAGACCAGATTTCATCTTATCAGGGCAAATCCGGCCAGAACTGCAAGCAGTTTGTGAACAACGTGATCAACCCGAAAATGATCGGCTTTGGCACAGTGGATGATGTGGATCAGGTGGCGGCACAGCGCTCTGATGATCGAGCATCGGCAGGCCAGCATGAAATCACTGCGGTGCTCATGGAGAGTTTTGCCGGTGCCTCAACCGTGGTGCGCGGCAATGCCACGTTTGGTATGTTTTCCAATTATCCTGAAAAGGTCGATGACGCGCTTCGCCAACGGGCCGGTGCGCGCTGGCAGGTGGACGGGCCGCAATCACGCGAGGATTACATCGATATTCTAGCATTGCTGGCTGGCAAAAACCATCAAATCCCGCTTGGCGACCATAAGCTTTATGCCAATCAGAACATCGGTGAGGCCGTTGCTGCGGCTTATGCCGAACATGACAAGCCGCAGGAATCTGAACTGGGTAAAGTGTTCAGTCGCTATGTCAGCGATAATGGCGCACCCGAAACCTTGGCTGATTTGGGTGATTATTTACACGATATCAAAGAACGCGAGCCACGCTTTACCGGCCGCGCCATCAAGAACATCACCGATGCGGTTAAAATGCGGGCGATGGATTTTGATATGCCCGATGAGTGGTTCGAGGTGCCGGACGTGTTCTTGAGCAAAGACTACGACACCAAAAAAGCCATGATCAGTGAATTGCGAAAGCCATTTTCAGTGACGATGCTGATGCAGGAAATCAACAAATATGCCGATTCAGAGTTCCGCTATTCCGGCGTTGCAGACACCCGCGCTGTCGAACGTTTGGTGCATGATGCCAAACTGCGCGAGCGGGCCATGGGCGAAGTGGAGCGGCTGAAGAAGGATGGGAAGTGGTGACAAGGCTATAAATTGAGCGTATTGTAGCCAGAGTATTTTTCTAAGCATGAGGTGGGACATGGCAAACTACGGAACATTGGAAACTAAAAACAGATTGAGTGAGTTGATGGTACG
>JANMFT010000023.1:0-4100 GCA_031374255.1 Limoniibacter sp.
ACGCTTGTTGCTGAAATGCCGCCGTCTACATTCAACGCAGCGGCAATCGTGTTGTGCATGCCTTGAGGATAAATGCCCGCGACGACCTTGTTTTTGAGTTCATGGACATTCTCGCCCCACACCGTTGCACGGATCATTTGCCAGTTCTCCAAAGCGCTTTGAAAGACACGCTAACTTGAGTCTTAATTGATTGCCAGCCGCAAAACGCAGTGATTGAAAATTTTGATTTCCGGGCCATTTATGGCATCGGCGAAACTTAAAATGGATCTGTTCAAAATGAAAACGACCGCAACTTGGAATGGCGTTACCATCGCTGAAAGCGACGATTGCATCGCGGTTGAAGGCAATGCCTATTTCCCGCGCGCCAGCCTCAAATCGGGTGTTACTGCGCCATCAACGCATACAAGTTTTTGCCCATGGAAGGGCACAGCCAGTTACATGGATATTGTGGTGGACGGGCAGAAAAACGCCAACGCCGTTTGGGCCTATGAGACGCCTTTGCCCGCTGCTAAACCGATAACGGGTTATGTGGCGTTTTGGAAGGGCGTAAAAGTCACCGGCGGTGAACACGCTGTGCCGATGGCAAGGTAATTTATTTAATCAGCGTTTTCAAAATCAAGTTGGTGTCCGCCGCCTGTTCACGCAAAATCGTGCGGCCCATTTGCAGCAGGCGGCGCGATACAACAAAAGACGCCGCATCGTTGAAGCAGTCCGTTGCTAAAAACTCATCGTCTTTAAAGTAAAAGTGTGACTGTGCAGTTTCAGATGTTTTGCGGACAACAACATCGGTGTAGCCGGTGTTTAGGCCAGCCATTTGCAGTTTCAAATCATATTGATCTGACCAGAACCACGGCACAGCATTATAATGCTCATCGCCGCCAAGCGCATTGGCAGCGGCAACAAGCGCTTGATCGTTGGCGTTTTGCACCGATTCGACACGCATGTGGTGCCCGTTGCGCGGGAATGAGGCGACGTCGCCAATAGCGTAAATATCGGGGTCATTAGTGCGCAAGGCGCTATCGACCATGATGCCGTTGGCAATTGTCAGACCGGCATCATGGGCCAGCTGCGTTTCAGGGATAACTCCAATACCGACAAGCACCGCGTCTGCGGGCAAGCTTGTGCCATCGCCAAGTTCAACAAAAGCCGCTTTACCACCCTGCCCCGAAATGCCCGCAACGCTGCAGCCTTCAAGCACGGTTACGCCATGGGCCTGGTGAATTTCTCGGATGTAGCTTGCCGTTTGCGGGCACGCAACACGGCGCAAAATATGCTCTGCAGCTTCAACAATAGTGACGTTCAACCCGTGTTTGGCGGCAACTGCGGCAGCCTCAAGGCCCACATAGCCACCGCCGATGACGACAAGTTTGGCATCGGGTTTAAGGAGCGGTTTCAGTGCGTCGGCATCGGCCAAATCACGCATCACCAGAACGTTTTCCAAATTGCCGCCCGCGCTTTCCGGCAGACGGCGCGGGGACGAACCAGTTGCGAGAATAAGGCTGGTGTAATCGATTTTGTTGCCGCCGCTGATATGAAGCTGCCTGGCGTCGCGGTCGATCTTTTCAACACGGGTGTTTAGGCGCAAATCAATACGGTGATCATTGAACCAGTTTTGCGGGCGAAGCTCCAAACCTTCCAATGTCATGTCGCCGGAAACATAGGCCTTAGACAATGGCGGGCGCTGGTAGGGCAATACGGTTTCGGCACTCAGCAAAATAATGTTGGCGCTGTCTGACAAACGACGGAGTTCGGCAGCGGCGGCCATTCCACCATGGCTTGCACCGACGATGACTATGTTCATTTTATGCCCTCAATTGGGGCTGTCATAGCGCGTTTTGGAATAGGGTAAAGTCACGAAAGTGGTGATGGGTTGTGATCCGGTGATTGGTTGCCCATTCCTCGCGAATTGTCTGGCAGTTACCCTCAACCTGTATCCCTCCCCACAAGAGGGAGGGGCAGATTGACATCCAGCTATATCCCTCAAACTCAATATCAAGCACAAAACTCAAAAGAGAAAATTCAATGTTGGAATCCCCCTCCCCCTTGTGGGGAGGGATACAGGGTGGGGGTAAACCGGGTCTGCATGATTTGGAAAAGAAAAACCCGACCATCGCTTCAGGCAATGGCCGGGTTCAAACTTTAAATCATCAATCAATGCGCAACGCTGGCCGTGTCCGCTGCTTTCATCCGCTCCGCTGTCGCTGCGGTTTCCATCTCCGGCGTCCAGACGATGGCTGTTGGCTGTCGCACAAGCGCATGTTTTAAGACATCGCTCATCACAGTGACAGGGATGATCTCCATACCGCTCTTCACGTTATCTGGAATGTCAGCCAAATCCTTGACGTTATCGACAGGGATCATGACCTTCTTGATCCCACCGCGTAGAGCTGCCAGCAGCTTCTCTTTCAAGCCGCCGATCGGCAGTACACGCCCGCGCAAGGTGATCTCGCCAGTCATTGCAACATCTTTACGCACCGGAATTCCGGTCAGCACTGACACAATTGCCGTTACCATGCCAATGCCTGCAGACGGGCCGTCTTTCGGCGTTGCGCCTTCCGGCACGTGAACGTGGATGTCTTTCCTGTCAAACATTGGCGGCTCAATGCCGAAATCAACCGCGCGCGAACGGGCATAGGATGCCGCCGCCGAAATCGATTCCTTCATCACGTCGCGCAAATTACCGGTCACAGTCATGCGGCCCTTGCCGGGCATCATAAGCGCTTCGATGGTGAGCAATTCACCGCCAACTTCTGTCCATGCAAGGCCCGTTACCACACCAACCTGATCCTCAAGATCAATCTGGCCATAACGGAAGCGTGGCACACCCAAGAATTCGTGCAAATTTTCCGGCGTGACTTTGACCTTTTTGACCTTGTTTTTCATGATCATGGTCACGGCTTTGCGGCCAAGATTCATCAATTCACGCTCAAGCGAGCGCACACCTGCCTCACGTGTGTAAAGCTGCACCGCGGCGCGGATCGCCTCATCGGTTACAACCAATTCCTTGGCGTCGAGCGCGTTGTTTTTGAACGCTTTCGGCAGCAAGTGCTTTTTCGCGATCTCCACTTTCTCATCTTCGGTGTAACCAGCAACGCGGATGATTTCCATGCGGTCCATAAGCGCTGCAGGAATGTTCAGCGTATTGGCTGTGGTTATGAACATCACATCTGAAAGATCATATTCGACCTCCAGATAATGGTCCATAAATGTGCCGTTCTGTTCCGGATCAAGCACCTCAAGCAAAGCTGATGACGGGTCGCCGCGGTAGTCCGAGCCCAATTTATCGATCTCATCGAGCAAGAAGAGCGGGTTTGATTTCTTCGCCTTCTTCATCGACTGGATAACTTTGCCTGGCATCGACCCTATGTAAGTGCGGCGGTGGCCACGGATTTCAGCCTCATCGCGCACGCCGCCAAGCGCCATCCGCACGAACTCGCGACCGGTTGCTTTGGCAATGGACTTGCCAAGCGACGTTTTGCCAACACCTGGAGGGCCAACGAGACAAATGATCGGGCCTTTGATTTTTTTCGAGCGTGATTGAACGGCAAGGTGTTCGATGATGCGCTCTTTGACCTTATCGAGGCCGTAATGGTCGGCTTCGAGGATGTCTTCGGCAAACTTCAAATCGTTTTTAATGCGTGACGGTTTGCTCCACGGAAGTGACAACATCCAGTCTAGATAGTTGCGTACTACTGTCGACTCAGCAGCCATCGGCGACATTTGGCGCAGCTTTTTAACTTCCGCATTTACCTTTTCACGGGCTTCTTTGGTGAACTTGGTTTTTGCAATGCGGGCTTCAAGTTCTGAAACTTCGTCGCGGCCTTCCTCGCCGTCACCGAGTTCTTTCTGGATCGCTTTCATTTGCTCGTTCAAATAATACTCGCGCTGGGTTTTCTCCATCTGCCGTTTCACGCGGCTACGGATGCGCTTTTCAACCTGAAGGACTGAGACTTCGCCTTCCATAAACCCAAGAACCCGCTCAAGCCGCGCGCGCACGCTGATGGTTTCCAAGAGTTCCTGCTTCTCAGAAATCTTGATGGCCAAATGCGTGGCGACAGTGTCAGCCAACTTGGCGGCATCTTCGATCTGGCCAACGGCAG
>JANMFT010000069.1:0-11536 GCA_031374255.1 Limoniibacter sp.
GCCGTCCATCGCCAATTTCCGCAATGCGTGGCTGAATGACAGGCTGGCCTCGGCGCGCACCGCTGCACTGGTTCTGGAAGCGGCGCCAGAGGAAGCGCTGCCGGAGGAACTCGTCAAACAGCTTCTCAAAAACGTCGGGGCGGAGACGATTGCACTGCGTGTGAAAGGTGCCAGACGGCTGCTCGCGTTCAGCGATATGCCACCCACTATTGGCGCCACCTTTGATTTCCAGAAAATGGATGCTTTCCGCAGCATCGCGCCCCTGCGCAACCGCGGTCACAGTCAAATCGTCACCGGCGGCAACGCAATCCCCGCCAGCCCAAACGCCTGCAAGCGATGTGCAGCCATCGGCGTCAATCTGGATACGGCTGCCTTCCAAAGCGATTTCCGCAACGCCGTCGCCGATAAATGTCTGGCCGATGGCTTTGAGCACTTGGTCGGCAGCGATGATTATTTTCTCGCCGGTGCCAACCAGCTTGCCGCCAACTTCAGCGGTGTATTCCATCTCAATACCGGTAACTGTGCCGCCGGTTTCTACCACGCGCACCGGTTGCAAATTAAAGCGCAGTGACACGCCGTGAGACGCCGCCAAATCCTGCTCATAGGTGGAAGCATTCATGCGGTCGCGGCCACGACGATAGGCGACCATTACCTGTTCTGCGCCAAGCAATTTCGATTGCACGGCAGCGTCAATCGCCGTCATACCGCCACCAATCACCACAATTTTGCGGCCCACTGCCACAGACGACAATTCCTGCGCCTGCCGCAAACCCGCAATAAAAGTCACTGCATCATCTGCGCCTTTGGCATCATCACCCGCAACGCCCAGATCGTTGACGCCTGCAAGGCCGATGCCCAGAAACACTGCATCGTGGGTTTCCTTCAGTTCAGCGATTGTGAAATCCCGCCCGAGTTTCTGATTGGTTTTGACGTTTATGCCGCCGATGGACAAAATATATTCAACCTCGCTTTGGGCAAAATCATTGGTCGATTTGTAAGACGCGATACCATATTCGTTGAGGCCGCCAGCCTTGGACCGTGCGTCAAACATCGTCACCGAGTGGCCGTGCATCGCCAATCTGTGCGCAGCGGCCAAGCCAGCAGGCCCTGCCCCGACAACTGCAACGGTTTTGCCGGTGTCTTCAGCGCGGGTGTAAAACTGTTTGCCATGCGCCATGGCCAAATCGGTTGCAAAGCGTTGTAAACGGCCGATTTCAACCGGTTTTCCTTCCGCATGTTCCCGCACGCATGCCTCTTCGCAAAGCGTTTCAGTCGGGCAAACACGGGCGCACATACCACCCAAAATGTTCTGATCAAAAATTGTTTTCGCCGCGCCAATCGGGTTGTCAGTTGAAATCTGGCGGATAAACAGCGGGATATCAATGGTGGTCGGACAAGCTGTCATACACGGCGCATCGTAACAGAAGTAACAGCGGTCTGCGGCGACCAGCGCCTCGTGGCGGTTTAAAGTGGGATGCAAATCTGCAAAGTTTGTATCATATTCTTCTTTGCTTAAACGGCCGGATGCGATGCCATCTGTAAACGCGTTGTGCGCCATAGTTTCCTCATTGCGAACACCAAAATGAAAGGCTAGCCGAGGCAAGGCTTTTGTCAAACGCTTAATAACATGAGTGACTTAGTAATATTTAATGAAGCCTTAAATGTATCGTTCAAATTTTACGGAACGCATAAGCCGTTTCTTGCCGGTAAGCCTCACCCTCCCGCAGCTCAATCGACGGAAAATGAGCGTGATTAGGCGCATCCGGCCAGCATTGGGCTTCAAAGCAAAAGCCGCCAAAGGCTTCATAAGGCTTGCCCAGAAGGCCAATTGCAGGCCGCCCGCCGATTTTAGAACCGGTATAAAGCTGCATGCCGGGTTCAGTGGATGAAACTTCCATTTCAACGCCGGAAATTGGTGTTTTGGCCCAAGCGACTGGCCGCAGTTTAGTGCGCGTCGCCGACACACAATAATTGATATCATGCGCAAATGGGCCTTCAGAAGTCTCGTGTCTGAGCGGCGCGAACTCACGGAAATCATACTGCGTACCTGCCACCAAACTTAACGAGCCATCCGGGATCAACTCATCATCAAGTCTGGTGATTGCCTCAGCTGCAATTTTGACTTGGTGATCCAAACAAGCGGTCGCGCCGCCGTCTTCCAAATTGAAGTACGAATGATGGGCGACATTTACCAAAGTTGGGGCATCGGTCGTGGCTTGAATCAAAACACGAAGCGCACCGTTTTCAATTCTGTATTCATTGCTGATTTTGACATTGCCGGGAAACCCGCCCTGCCCGTCAGGATCAAGAATTTCCAGCCGCACAAAATCTTTGCCGTGATCAACAATCTCCCAGTTGCGTTTGCCAATCCCTTGCTTGCCGGAGTGCAGGGCATGCTTACCCATAAAATTTCGCTCTACTTGAACCTCGCGCCCGTCGAGCATGAACCGCCCGTCGCGGATACGGTTGGCAACGCGGCCGGCGGTTGCACCAAAATAAGGCGAATGCGCAGGGTAATCGGCAAAATTTTGGAAACCCAAAACCAATGGCGGTTCATGGCCCGCCAGCCGCAAATCTTGCACCACACAGCCCCACGACATGATAGTCGCGGTCAAGATACCGTCGCTAATAGTCAGACGGTGAACAGTAACACCATCATCTGTGAGGCCAAAAACCTCCATGGTTTAAAGCCCCAAGCCGCCAAGGCAAATGTACTTGGTGGAGAGATATTCATGGATGCCTTGGCTGCCGCCTTCTGAGCCTAAGCCAGACATTTTAACGCCGCCAAACGGCGCTTCGGGCGTTGTCACCAAGCCTTCATTGACACCAACGATCCCGTATTTGAGGCCTTCCATCACGCGAATGGTCTGACCGAGATCAGACGTGTAAAAGTAACTCGCCAAACCAAATTCAGTATCATTGGCCATTTTTATAGCTTCAGCTTCGGTTGCAAATTTAAACACAGGTGAAATCGGCCCGAAAATCTCTTCGCGTGCAAACCGCATATCTGGTGTTGCATCGGCGATAACTGTCGGTTCAAAGAATGAACCGCCAAGTGCATGGCGCTTGCCACCGGTCAAAATCTTGCCGCCCTTGGCAACCGCATCGGCGACAAATTCCTCGGTCGCTTTGGCTGCTTTTTCATCGATCAACGGGCCTTGGTTTACGCCGTTTTCCAAGCCGTTGCCGACTTTCAATGCGTTGGTTGCCGCAACCAATTTTGCGCAGAATTCGCCATAGACACCTGCTTGCACGAGGAAACGGTTGGCGCAAACGCATGTTTGCCCGGAATTGCGGTACTTTGCCAGCATCGCACCGGTCACCGCCTTATCGATATCGGCGCTGTCAAACACGATAAACGGGGCGTTGCCGCCAAGTTCCATCGAACACTTTTTCATCGTCGCCGCCGCCATCTGCATCAGCTTAATGCCAACTTCGGTTGATCCGGTGAAAGTGATTTTTGCAACATCAGGATTGCTGCAAATCTCGTCACCAATTTCAGAGGCTTTACCGGTGACAATGTTCATCACGCCTTTTGGCAAACCGGCAGCCTCAGCAATAATGCCCCATGCAATGCCGGAATATGGCGTTTGTGAAGCAGGCTTGATCACCGATGTGCAACCCGCAGCAATGGCCGGGCCGATTTTGCGGGCAAGCATTGAAGACGGGAAATTCCAAGGCGTGATTGCAGCAACAACGCCGACAGGCTCCAGCGTTGTTAAAATGCGCCGGTCAGCCCACGGGCTCGGCACGACTTCGCCATAAACACGGCGCGCTTCTTCGGCAAACCAAAGCAGATAAGCAGCGCCGATCGCTATCTCGCCTTTGGCTTCTGCGAGGGGCTTGCCCATTTCCATCGTCAATATTTCAGCCAATTGCTGCTGATTGGCCATCATATAATCATGCATTGCGCGAAGATATTTGGCGCGTTCGTTGGCCGTGGTTTTCTTGAATGTCTCAAACGCGTTTTTAGCGGCATCAATCGCGCGGCGCGTTTCAATCTTGCCACATTGAGGAACCGAGCCGATCAATTCGCCGGTTGCCGGATTGGTGACATCAATCGTTGCACCGCTCTCTGCCCGAATCCAATTGCCGCCAATCAAATTGGAATCGCGGATAAACGGGTTTTTTGATTCGGACATGGTCGTCTCCAACATTGGCGGGCTTGCGGCCTTGTCGCATGCCGCCAATTCACTTCTCAACCCCGTTCATACAATAAAAATGCGCCATTGGTCTTGGCTGAAATCAAACCTATATGCAGCATTTAAAGCAAATATTGGAAACCGCCGGATGCGAATCGTTCTTGCCTTACTTTTTGCGGCGTTTTTCGCTTTGCCCGCCACAGCGACGGAAATCGCTTGGGCAAAACTTGCCGAAGGCGGCCATACAATTTTGCTCCGCCACGCAATTGCGCCGGGCACAGGCGACCCTTCCAACTTCAAACTTGATGATTGCGCAACGCAGCGCAATTTGTCTGACCAAGGCCGCCAGCAAGCACAGCGCATTGGTGCAAGGTTGGCGGCGCGGGCAATCAAAGTGGACGCAGTGCTGACAAGCCAATGGTGCCGCGCTATTGATACAGCCAAACTGGCATTCCCGCGCACCACTATTACGCCCGAGCCCGCGCTCAACTCTTTCTTTGCAGATACCTCAAGCAAAGATGATCAAACCGCCGCTGTTCTTAAACTCATTGGTGCATTTGAAGGCTCAGGCAATCAGGTTATGGTGACACATCAAGTCAATATTTTAGCACTTACAGGCGTATCGCCGCGCGAAGGCGAAGCAGTTATTGTCGACATTGATTCAAGTGGTGGGTTAAAAGTGATCGGGCGCCAGCTTTTCGATTGAGATTTGACAATAAACTCAAGCGTGTTGCTGTAAAAAATGATTCACTTCCTCAAGTGTCGGTGAACCTGCCCGCCCGCCAAACCTCGTGCACTTTATCGCGGCGACCGCACTGGCAAAACGGATTGCCTCGCGCTCTTTTTGGCCCTGCCCCAACGCCAAAGCAAACGCGCCGTGCCAAACATCACCTGCGCCGAGCGAATCAATCGTATGCACTTTGAAAGCCGGTGAATGCTGCAACCGGCCGTCTTCCAGCCAAAACACGCCGTGCTCGCCATCGGTGGCGCACACAAAAGCCGAGGTCATGGCAATGGCTTTTCGCAAGGCAGGCTCGAACTCACCAATTCCAGTCAGGTCGGCAATTCCCTGACGTGACAGCGCAATGTGCGTTGCAAGCGGCAGCGCTTCCATGGCCTCGGCAAACGGTGCTTCGCCGTCAATGATACCGGGTTTGTTTTTGTCTCGCGCGCGGTTCATCGCAGCGGCTGTTCCTCGCGCCCATCGCGTGTCAGCCAGCACAGCATCGAAATCAGGCAAAACCGCATCCTGCAACCATTTGGAATCTTGGCTGATCGTCAAATCGCGGTAACTGACAATCTGGCGCTCGCCGTCAGGTGTCACAAAAATTGATGAAAACTGTGAGCGTTTGCCCTGATAGCGCTGAACCAAGCTGGTGTTGACGCGCTCTTGCCCCAAATCCTTTAGCATCATATCGGCTATAACATCATCGCCAATGCGTGCCGCCAGCCATGCTTCGCCGCCAAGCCGCGCGACAGCAACCGCTGCATTGGCCGCACAGCCGCCGCCAACGATAACTGAATCAGTGGAGCGGTATTTGATCGCTTCACGGGGCATTTCGCCGACCGAAAATACAAAATCAACAACTGAAACGCCGGTGCACAAAACGAGAGTCATAATTGAACATTTTCCCAATCATGTTTGCAGATAGCCGCTATTACGATAAATACTATTTACCACCACCAACGATAGCCAAGTCGGGCTTGGCCGCAAGGGCCACTCACGAACTGTCACTGAAACGCGGCTTACCCCTTTTTTTCGACCGCAAATGCGGTTAGACACCCTCCCAACTTGAACGGTTCGCGGGTAACTTGCCGCGCTACCCAGATTTGCAGGAACCCTAATTCATGTCTGAAACATTCGACCGCGTTGCTGATATTATTGCTGAAACCAGCGAGATTGATCGCGCCATGATCACCCCTACCAGCAACACTATAGACGATTTGGGCATCGACAGCCTTGATTTCCTCGATATCGTTTTTGCTGTCGATAAAGAATTCGGCATCAAAATTCCGCTCGAAAAATGGACTCAGGAAGTCAACGACGGCAAAGTTGCTGCAGAAGAATATTTTGTAATGGGCAATCTGGTTGACAAGATAGACGCATTGATTGCCGCGAAAAGCGTTTAAAACGGATAGGCTATCATGCCCCATGATGTTGTCATTACGGGCGTAGGCCTTGTTTCTTCAATTGGCGTTGGGGCCGAAGCTCACCTTGCCGCCCTGACCGCCAATTCGCCGGAACCGCTGTTTGATAGCCAACGCCATGCGCCGATTATCGTTCATGCCGCACCGGAAATTGATTTTGCGTTGCAAATTCCAAAACGCGAACAGCGGCAAATGGAGCTGTGGCAGAAACTCGGCGTCTATGGCGCAGGTTTGGCGCTCGACATGGCCGGTATCAAAGACAATATCGATCTTTGCAAAACGATGGATATGGTCATTGCCGCAGCTGGCGGCGAGCGCGACCTTGACGTTGATGCTGAGATTATCGCGCGCGTGGCTAAAGGGCAAAATGCCGGCGAGGTTATCAATGCTGTCTTAACCACGGAACTGCGCCCGACACTGTTTCTAGCCCAGCTTTCCAATTTGCTGGCCGGCAACATTTCAATCGTGCACAAAGTCACCGGCTCGTCGCGGACATTTATGGGTGAAGAAAGCGCAGGTATTTCCGCGCTGAAAACCTCTATTTCACGCATCAGGCATGGCCAATCGACGCATGCTCTGGTTGGAAGCTCGTTTAACGGTGAAGACGCTGATATTCTGCTGAACTTTGAATTGGCAGCGCTTTTAAAACGCGACGGTTGGCAGCCTGTCTGGGAACGCAGCGGCAAAAGCGGATTGTTAACAGGCTCAAGTTCGGCATTTTTGGTTGTGGAAGAGCGAAAGCATGCCGAAAATCGTGGTGCTAAAATTCTGGCTTCAATTGGTGATGTCGAAGAAGGCCGCACCAAACGGGACGATCAAGCGGCGTCAAAAATATTAGACGTAATGACTAAAGCTATGGCTGGTATCAAACCGGATCTTATAATTTCTGGCGCAAGCGGTATTCCGGCTGCGGTTTTACTGGAACAAAAAGTGTTAAGTGAATTTGCTGCAACGCCTGTCCGTGCGTTCTCAACTCTTACCGGATATTTAAAAGAGCCGCAGTTTATTTTCAGCGTCGCGCTTGCAGCCTTGGCGCTTTCTGAAGGGACATCCTATTCGCCTTTTAGCACCACTGAGGCTCCTGCCTGCTCCGCTCCACAAACCGTACTTGCACAAACCATCGGTGCAATGCGCGGTGAAGGTGCAGTCATGTTAAAAAGGGCGTGAAACCATGAGCGAGAACCGGTTTTTTGATAAATATGGCCGCCCTTTAATCGCTGTAACCGGCGCTGGTATTGTGACGTCGCTTGGCCAGGGCAAAGAGAAAAACTGGGCGCGGCTTACCGCCGGCGAATCCGGTATCCACAATATTTCACGTTTTCCCACAGCAGGCCTGAATACCCGTATTGGCGGCACGATTGAGTTCATGCCAAGCGAAAATAACGATACTGAAAATGTGACGCGTGCCTTGGCATTTGCCGCCGCGGATGAAGCATTAGCCGAATGCGGCCTTCCCGCCGGTGAATTCGGCGGGCCTCTGTTTCTGGCAGCGCCGCCCGTTGAAATGGAATGGCCTCAGCGTTTGGCATTGGCAGCAAACAGAACTATCGAAAAAGAAAGCACATATAAGTCACTGCTCGATGCAGCGCGTTCTATGGTTCCAATGCCCTATTATGAAGCAACGCAATTTTCCACAATCGCAAACGCTATGGCAGACCGTTATGGTATAATGGGAGTGCCGATCACTCTCTCGACCGCATGCGCATCCGGCGCAACGGCAATTCAACTTGGCGTTGAAGCCATCCGGCGCGGAGAAACCACCCGCGCTTTAGCGGTAGGCGCTGATGGTTCCACAACAGCAGAGGCATTGATCCGCTTCTCTCTTTTATCCGCATTGTCGACACAAAACGAGCATCCCACAAAAGCATCCCGTCCGTTTTCGAAAAACCGCTCCGGCTTTGTGATGGCCGAGGGAGCCGCGGCGTTGGTGCTGGAAACTCTGGAGAGCGCCACCAATCGCGGTGCACATGTTTATGGATTGATTCTCGGTTGCGGCGACAAGGCCGATGATTTTCACCGCACGCGGACGTCACCGGATGGAGGCCCTGCAATAGCAGCCGTCCGTGCCGCGCTGGAAGATGCCGGGCTGGATGAAACCGAGATTGACTATGTTAACGCGCATGGCACCTCGACGCCTGAAAACGATAAGATGGAATATTTGGCGCTTTCAACTGTGTTCGGCGAAGCAATTGCCGGTATTCCAGTGTCGTCGAACAAATCGATGATCGGGCACACATTGTCGGCTGCGGGTGCTGTTGAAGCCGTGATTTCACTATTATCTTTGCAAAACGGAATGCTGCCGCCGACCATAAATTATGATGAGCCTGATCCTGCAATTCCGCTTGATGTTGTGCCAAATACAGCGCGCAATGCTGCAATTCGCACGGTGCTATCAAACTCATTTGGCTTTGGCGGGCAAAACACCTGCCTTGTTTTAGGGCGCAATCCGCTTTAGGCGGGCTGAAATATGTGCTTGCAAGTCCGGCAGGCATTTTCCGGGATTAAATAATGCGCGCCTTGCAACTGATTGAAGACCGCCGCCTTGAGATAACGAATGTCGAGGCGCCAGCTGCGCCCGCGCCCGGTGAGGTAACCATTGCCGTTCGCGTTGTTGCTCTCAACCATATCGACGTTTGGGGCTGGCGTGGCATGGCGTTTGCAAAACGCAAATTGCCTTTAACAATTGGTGCTGAAGCATCAGGCATCGTAACTGCCATCGGCGCTGGCGTTTCAAACGTTTTACCAGGCCAACTCGTTTCTATCTACGGCGCGCGCATTTGCGGCCTCTGCAAGCCATGCCGCCAAGGCCGTGACAATTTGTGTGAAAATGTATCTGGCGTCCACGGCTTTCATTTGGATGGCTTCGCATGCGAATCCGTGAATTTGCCAGCCCGCCAACTTGTGCCCGCCCCGCCCGGCTGTTCTGATGTGGGTGCTGCGCTTGCTCCTGTAACATTTGGCACCGTTGAGCACATGCTGTTTGACAATGCCATGCTTCTGCCGGGAGAGACCATTCTCATCCATGCAGGCGGTTCGGGAATTGGTACGGCAGCCATTCAATTGGCCAAGAAAATGGGTTGCACTGTTATTACGACTGTTGGCTCAGACGATAAAATTGAACGCGCAAAAGCTTTGGGAGCAGATCACGTTATCAATTACCGCGTTGATCGCTTCGAAGGCGTTGTGCGCAAGTTGACCAAGAAAAAAGGCGTTGACGTTGTGTTTGAGCATGTCGGTAAAGACACTTTTCCCGGTTCCATGCTGTGCCTCAAGCGCGGAGGGCGCCTTGTTACCTGCGGTTCGACTTCAGGCGTTTCAGCTGAAGTAAATTTGATGATGCTGTTTCAGCAGCAGCTTCATTTAATGGGGTCATTCGGGTGCTCAATGCGGAATATGGCCAACGCAATGGAGAAAATGGCACTAGGGATTGTTGCACCGGTTATCGACCGTGAAGTGACGATGGAAACCATTGGCGATGCCCTCAGCGCGATGGAAACCCGTAATGTGTTCGGCAAAATTATATTGCGTGTTTCCAACTGAGTTGACGCAATGACCGGCACAAAGCTGCGCCTTCTGGCCCTCTCCCGCAAATTTATTTATTGGGCTCAAGCAAAATTCATTTTTTCAATGATGGCAGGATTGCGCTTGCTTCCACCAGAAGGCGCATTGCGGTTTCTTGCATGGTCAGGACGTAAAATTGGCCCCTTGCTTGGCCGCAACCGGATTGCGATCAACAATCTCAAACTGGCAATGCCTGAACTAAGCGACCAGGAGCGACAGGCAGTTTCTGGCGACATGTGGGAAAATATGTCCCGCTTGGTCGGCGAATACATTTTCCTTGATGATTTATTTGATTACGATCCTGAAAAACCCAATGATGGCAGCATAGAAATTGTTGGTATCGACCTGTTTTTGAAGCTTCGCGAAGACAAAAATCCAAAAATATTCTTCACCGCCCATATGGGAAACTTTGAGTTACTCCCAATTGCGGCTGCGGCCTACGACTTGAATGTCACGGCGATGTTCCGCCCGCCAAACAACCCATACGTGGCCGAACGGGTGCTTGGCGCGCGAAAAACCCGTATGGGCCATCTTGTGCCCTCGAAAGCCGGCGCATCTATTTCATTGGCGCGTGTGCTCGAGGCGGGCGGCAATATTGGTGTTCTGGTAGACCAGAAATTTCTCAACGGGATAGATACCACTTTCTTTGGTGCGCCATGTTTGACGAGTCCGCTCGTGGCAAAACTGGCAAGGCAGTTTAATTGTGATATCTATCCTGCCTATTGTATCCGCTTGCCGGGCGGGCGTTTCCGGTTGACGCTTGAAGATAAACTAGAGGTTCCGCACAGCCATAATGGCCAAATAGATCGCGTTGCCCTAACACAAGTTATCAACGACCGCGTTGAAACCTGGGTGCGTAAGAACCCCGGCCAATGGATGTGGTTTCATAAACGCTGGCAAATACTTCGCACCCGCAAAAGCCGGGCCTGAGAGACCTGTCAGTTTGTGATCACAATTTTCGTGTTCTTCCGCCCGACTTGCTGCACGAGCGAGTAAAATCTTGCTGCGTTTTTGGTCTGTAAACGAACGCAGCCATGTGAGGCGGGACGCCCAAGAGCTTTCACCTTGCTGGTGCCATGCACGGCATATCCGCCCGTGAAAAAAACTGAGTAAGGCATTGGTGCATTATCGTATTTTTTAGAGAGCCACATCTGAGCCATATGTTTCGGCTTCCAGGCACCGCGCGGCGTATCGAACCCGCTGCGCCCCGTGGATACAGGCCAAGTGTGCAATAGTTCGCCTTGATAGCTGATCGTCATGACCTGCCGCGACACATCAACCTTGGCAATGAGCTGTGCAGCGCCAGCCGAAAAAGTTGCAAACAAATAGACGAAGAAAATTGCAAACATGCGCGCCATTTTTGACATAATGCCCCTCATCATTTTCCGCAGGAATGTTGTCCCTCACCTGCTTTAGCATTGGATATACTACAAAAACCGAGAAACCATCAAAAAATTCGATAAAACTTGATCAGCTGACTTGGGTCAGGACTCGTTAATTTCATAGAAATGGTCGGAGCGATTTTTGACGGATGCAAGGAGCGAAGGCGATGGAAATGTAAACATTTTCAAGCCTACGCGACACGGCATCCGGTGAAAAGCACCCGATCCCTTCGGGACAGGCAAATGGCTGCGAACTGCTGCGTCAGCATTTTCATCCGGGCTTAAGCCCGCCTTTCAAACACT
>JANMFT010000094.1:0-5158 GCA_031374255.1 Limoniibacter sp.
TGCATCACTTGCTCTTGGTACACAATAACACCCTGCGTTTCCGCCACCAGATGGTCAATCATCGGGTGAATTGACGCGGTTTCCTCTTCGCCGTTTTTGCGGGCATTATAAGTCGGGATATTTTCCATTGGGCCGGGGCGATAAAGCGCCACGAGCGCAATAATATCCTCAATCCTGTCCGGCTTCATGCCGATGAGTGCTTTGCGCATACCGGCAGATTCCACCTGGAATATACCAACGGTTTCGCCGCGCGACAGCATTTCGTAGGTCGGCGCATCATCGAGCGGCAAGGTCGCCAGATCAATGTCTATGCCGCGGCGGCGCACCATTTTGACGGCGGCATCCAGCACCGACAGGGTTTTAAGACCAAGAAAATCAAACTTGACCAATCCGGCTTTTTCAACCCATTTCATATTAAACTGCGTTACCGGCATGTCTGAACGCGGGTCGCGGTACATCGGCACGAGGTTCTGCAACGGCCGGTCGCCAATCACGATACCGGCAGCGTGAGTGGAAGCGTGGCGGTAAAGCCCTTCCAGTTTTTGCGCGATATCCAAAAGTTTGCCGACAATGGGCTCACGCGCCACTTCCTCGGCAAAGCGCGGCTCGCCTTCTATGGCTTTGCCAAGCGGCGTGGGGTTAGCGGGGTTGTTCGGCACCAGCTTACAAAGCCTATCCACCTGCCCGTATGGCATTTGCAAAACGCGGCCGGTGTCACGCAAAACTGCGCGTGCTTGCAATGTTCCGAACGTGATGATCTGCGCCACTTGCTCGCGGCCATATTTGCGCTGAACATAAGATATGACCTCATCACGGCGATCCTGGCAAAAATCGATGTCAAAGTCAGGCATCGAGACACGATCAGGGTTGAGGAAGCGTTCGAAAAGCAGGGAAAAACGCAGCGGATCGATATCAGTAATTGTCAGCGCATAGGCAACAAGCGAGCCCGCGCCCGAACCCCTGCCCGGCCCGACGGGAATACCTTGCCGTTTGGCCCATTGGATAAAGTCGGCAACGATCAGGAAATAGCCCGGAAACTTCATGCCCGCGATAACGCCCAGTTCAAAATCAATACGCTTGGTGTAATCCTCCTCAGTGAAGCCTGCTACCAAGCCAAGCGTTTTGATGCGCTGTTTCAAGCCTTCATGGGCTTGGCGGGATAATTCAGCGGCTTCTGCGGCAAGTGCCTCACCTTCATCGCCGCCGACGTTTGCCACAAACCTTGGCAGAATCGCATCACGGGATTTGGGGTAGAAACTGCACCGCCGTGCGATTTCTGATGTGTTGATCAATGCCTCAGGCAAATCGGCAAACAAAGCGCGCATTTGAGATTGGGTTTTTAAGTGATGGTCAGGCGTTAGGCGACGCCTCTCGTCAACCGCAATCACAGTGCCTTCGGCAATCGCCAGCAAAGCATCATGGGCTTCATAATCGCCCGTATCTGGAAAAAACGCTTCATTGACAGCGACCAAAGGCAGTTCATGGCGGTAGGCCAATTCAACCGTCGCGCGTTCCACCGCACGCTCATAACCGCGCGGACGTTGCAACTCGACATAAAGCCGGTCGCCAAACGTGGTTTTGAGTGCGGCAAGCCTTGCTTCTGCCAAAGGGTGTTGGCCAAGCGCCAAGGCTGAACCGATTGGCCCAAGCGGCCCGCCGGTGAGCAGCAACAGACCATAAGAATGTTTGGCCATTTTTTCAAACGGCATGCGCAATTGGCCGTTATCTTGTGGCTCCAAATATAGTGCCGAAACCAAGCGAACGAGGTTTTCATAGCCTGCTTCGTTCATGGCGAAGAGCGCCACTGGTGCACGTGCCACCAACCTGTTGTGGCCGGACTCAGGGAGTGCCAATGCGCCTTCAAAGGCCAAATCAACATCAACGCCGATGAGCGGCTGAATGCCTGCACTTTTTGCGGCATCGGCAAATTGCAATGCACCAAACAAGTTATTGGTATCGGTGATCGCAACCGCAGGCAGGCCGTCAACCAGTGTGCGCGAAATAACGTCTTTGATTTGCAGCGCACCCTCAAGCAGTGAATAGGCTGAATGCACGCGAAGATTTATAATCGGCACTTGGCTGGGGCGGAGGTCGGACATTGGATTCTCTTTTCGGATGGCGCTATTCTAACGCGCAACGCGATGAAAATCCAAAGGCGGAATTAAATTATCCCGCCTTGAAACAGGAAAGCCGTTCAGATCAGTGAGCCCCACAATGCAATGGTGATAAGGAACGAGCTAATCGCAACCATGGCGGCAACATCTTGAGCAAATTCAACCATTTTAAGTCTCCATCTGTCTTTGTTCGATGCATGTTCTTATATTGTTCACTGGTTAATCAAAGCTTAATGTACATGATTGAAACGTGAACAAAATACATACAATGCAAGAATTTATGGTGTGTTGCGGCGTAGTGAGGCAAATTTGGCGTCTCGCCTTGGCACAGACTGTAATATTGAGGTTTTATGGGCGGACCCCTTAAGCAGCTATGATTTGGCCGTCCTGCAGCGTAATGATCCTGTCCATCCGGCGCGCAAGATCATGATTGTGTGTGACAATCAATGCGGCAAGACCGGAGTTGCGCACCAGTGCCTCCAAGGCCTCAAACACATAGCTTGAGGTTTGCGGATCAAGATTGCCCGTTGGCTCATCGGCCATGAGCAGTTTTGGCGCGTTGGCAACCGCCCGCGCAATGGCAACACGCTGTTGTTCACCACCGGAAAGTTCTGCCGGGCGGTGCGAGGCACGCGGCGCCAGCTTCATATAGGCCAGCAATTCAAGCGCGCGTTCCGCGGCTAGATATTTTGGCAGCCCCGCGATCATTTGCGGGATCATTACATTTTCAAGCGCCGAAAATTCAGGCAGCAAATGGTGGAATTGATAGACAAAGCCGATATCTTCGCGCCGCACCGTTGTACGCTCAGCGTCGGTAAACTTTGCAGCGTTGCGATCACCCACCCAGATTTCACCGGCGTTGGGCGATTCCAGCAGGCCTGCCAAATGCAGCAAGGTGGATTTACCGGCCCCCGATGGTGCAACCAGAGCCACCATCTCGCCGGAATAAATCTGCATGCTGGCATCGCGCAAAATGCTAAGTTGTTTCTCGCCAGAGCCATACCAGCGATCAACATCACGAAATTCTAAAATGGGCGTGCGGTCACTCATTCGTAGCGCAATGCCTCAACGGGATCCAGTTTTGCAGCACGCCAAGCAGGATACAGCGTTGCCAGAAATGACAACGTCAGGCCCATGAGCAAAACGAGGCCGGTTTCCTGTGGGTCAATCCGAGCAGGTATTTCGGACAAGTATCTCACAGCCGGATCCCAGACTTGCCCGCCGGTCATTGCATCAACGGCGGCTTGCACGGACTTGATATTTTTCACGAACAGCAAGCCGACGGCAAATCCGGTGAGTGTGCCGAGCACACCGATCACTGAACCCGTCATGATAAATATCCGCATGATCGAACCGCTTTTAGCGCCCATGGTGCGCATAATCGCAATATCGCGGCCTTTATCTTTGACCAGCATAATCAGGCCGGAGACGATGTTGAGCGCGGCAACCAGAATAATCATTGACAGCACAATGAATTGCACATTGCGGTCGAGTTCCAACGCAGAGAAAAACGTTTTATTGCGCTGGCGCCAATCGGTGAGGAACACGGGCCGGAGCGGCGCTTCGGTTACAGCTTCGCGCAGCTCATCAACTTTGTCGGGGTCATCCAAAAACACTTCAATTGACTGCACGATGCCATCGGAGTTGAAATAGGCTTGGGCCTCGGTCAGCGGCAGAAACACGATGGACGCATCATACTCACTCATACCGATTTCAAAAACGGCGGTAACGGGATAGCCCTTCACGCGCGGTGTGGTGCCAAAGGCTGTCACATCACCTTCTGGCGATACCAAAGTCAAAATGTCGCCGAGGCCAAGCCCCAAATTCTCAGCCATGCGTGCGCCAATGGCGACACCGCCCGTGGTATCAAAACCATCAAGCGTGCCTTGGCGGATATTTCCTGCAACCAGTGGAAATTGCTTGATGTCTTGCTCGCGCACGCCGCGCACCAGTGCGCCAGTGCCCGCACCGATTTTGCCGGATGACAGCGTTTGGCCTTCAACCAAGGGCGACGCCAGACGCACGCCCGGAATGGCGGCAATGCGCTGCGCAATCAAATCATATTCCGTCAGCGGGCTTTCAATCGGCTGCACGATCATATGGCCGTTAACGCCCAAAATACGCGACAATAATTCAGTTCGAAAGCCGTTGAGCACCGCCATGACGATAATCAACGTTGCAACGCCCAGCATGATGCCGATGAACGAAAATATTGCGATAACTGAAACGAAAGCCTCTTTGCGCCGCGCCCTCAAATACCGCATCGCCATCATCCGCTCAAACGGTGAAAACGGCCCGGCTGCTTTAACCGTTTCGCCCGCTACCGCCATCAATGTTTACCGTGTGAAGCAAGCAACGCTTTGATTCCGGCTTCCAGCGGCAATGTATGGCGCTCGCCGGTTTTGCGGTCTTTGATTTCAACTTCGCCAGCAGCAGCACCTCGCGGGCCAACAATGATTTGCGTGGGCAAGCCAATCAAATCTGCGGTCGCAAACTTGCCGCCTGCTTGCTTGTCTGAATCGTCGTACAGCACTTCCAAACCGGCATTGGCATAGGCGGTCTCGATGGCCTCGCAAATGGCATCACATTCCGCATTACCCACCTTCATGTTGATGAGGCTGGCGTCATAAGGCGCAACAGATTTCGGCCAGATGATACCGTTTTCATCATGACTGGCTTCAATGATCGCTGCCATCAAGCGCGATGGGCCAATGCCGTATGATCCCATAGACAGAACATGTTCTTTGCCATCGGGGCCTAAGACTTTTGCGCCCATCGGTTCTGAATATTTGGTGCCAAAATGGAAAATATGGCCGACTTCAATGCCGCGCGCAGAAACCTGGTTGCCAGCATGAATGGCGTTCCATGCCGCCTCATCGTGCATTTCGTCAGTGGCAGCATATGGCGTTGTCCATTTGTCTACGATGCCCGCCACCTCGGCGTCGTTATCATAGTTGACGCCAGCAGCAGGCACATCAAAGCCCAAATAATCACGGTGGCAATAGACCTGGCTTTCGCCAGTATCAGCCAGCACAATAAACTCA
>JANMFT010000109.1:0-3727 GCA_031374255.1 Limoniibacter sp.
GCGTTCCTCTAGGCTGACACGGTTCATGTCGTAAAGTGCCTGATATGAAAAACTTGCGCCCGGCTTGCACAAATAACGCAAAGTGCGCATCGCAAAACGCTTCGGCGGGTTGGCCGCCAGAAACGCCCGCATCGGCGTTGCACCGTAAGTGGTTACAATCGCCACTTTTTTAATGTGTTGCAAATTCGGTTTTACCAAACCCTCTTCGAGCCGGAATGAAACGCCCGGCAAAAACACACGGTCCAGATACCCTTTCATAATGGCAGGCATGCCGAAGTTCCAAACCGGGTAACTGAGAACCATCGCTTCAGCCTTCATAAGCCGTTCAACGTGGCCTTGAACCGGCAAAATATTTTTTTCTGTGTCGCGGTAATCCAGCTTTTCTTGCCGTGTCAAAACGGGGTCAAAACCCTCTTCATAAAGATCGCAGGCATCAACCTCGTGCCCGGCTTTAGATAACCGCCCGCACACTTCGCGATAAAGCGCCCCGTTATAGCTTTCGGCAACCGGATGGGCATGGAGAACAAGCACACGCATCATGAAGCTTTCTGCAAACCTTTAAACAACCAGACACCGTCGGAATAATCATAGGTTGGGTCATCCCACGCAATCATTTTACCGGGGTTGAGCAAACCTTTCGGGTCAGCCTCTTTTTTGAACGCCAACTGAATTTCATCGGTTTGTTTCATGCCGCCTTCTTCCAGCGTATAGCGGTGCGGGTTGAAAATCGGTGCGCCGTTTTTGTTGTGCAACTCAATGATTTCATCAAGCCGTGCTTCAGTGGTGAACTTGATGAGCGGCAAGCCGAAGCACGTAATGTCACCATCAAAGCGAACAAATTCCAAATGGGTGATCAACTCATCCGGGAACATTTCTGCCATTTTGCACAAGGTGTCGATTTGCGTCGGGAACGGGTAAAGCACCTGCAAATAAGTAATCGCCGGATCAACGCGCAATGCCCTCAATGTTGTGTGGTTCCACGACAATTCAAACGCGGGCGGCAAACCCTTTTTGTCTTCCTCGCTTGCCGTTGACGCATCAAAAATCACGCGGCCATTGTTGCGGCGGGTGAATGTTAAAAACGCATCATGGCTTTGTGCGGCCACCATCACAACGACAATATGGTCTTTGACGGTGACAAATTTCTGGTGGCGTTTCAGATAATCATATGGCGCGGGCGCAGCAATAACACAGTTGAGTTTGACCAAAATGCCATCAGAACGTCCAAGCGTATTGGCATAAGTTGCCGCTTCACGAAGCGAGTCAAACGCCACAATCGCGTCCACCCATTCATAGGCGGCCGTCAGCGGCATTTCGATTTCAGTGATTATGCCATTGGTGCCGTAGGCGTGAATGGCTTTATGCAAATCCTCACCGCTGAGTTCCAGCACGCGCGGTTCAGCTTCCATCGTCACCACACGAAGGCGCGTGACATTGCCCCAATCGCGCAGGCCGCCCCAGCGGGTGGAGCCGATGCCGCCCGAACCACCAGCGATGAAACCGCCAATTGTGGCTGTGTGATAAGTCGATGGATGCATCCGCATTTCCTGATTGGAATGCACCCGCGTCGCCTTGTCGATGTCTGAAATTATACATCCAGGCTCACAGATAATCCGCCCCGGTAAAATCTGTTTGATCTGGTTCATATCGGCCAAGCTCAGTACGACGCCACCAGACAGCGGCATCGCCTGCCCGTAATTGCCGGTGCCGGTTCCGCGCGGCGTCACAGGCACATTATGCTTGAAGCAGGCCCGCAGCACCTGAATAAGTTCAGCCTCGGTCTTTGGCGAGACAACCAGATCACCGGTAATATGATCAAGGCGTGATTTTAGAACCGGCGAATACCAGTAAAAATCACGGCTTTTTTGCTGCACGATTTGGGCGTTATCTTCAACGGCAATACCGCCAAGTTCCGCGCGAAGGCCAGTTATGTTCATTTAGTGCACCATCAAATGATCGAGTTCAGAATAATCGGGCAGCGTTGCGTCCACCGCTTTGCCATCCCGAACAACAATACGCGAGGCTTCAGGCCGCGACAAAAGCTCTGTCCACGTGCGCCCCTTGCACAACACAAAATCGGCCGGGCCACCAACTTTAAGTATGCCCGCGTCGATGCCCATCGCCTTAGCGGCGTTTGAGCCAATTGTTTTTGGCCAGTCAGCCACCGGATGGTCAAAGTGGATTATCCGCGTCGCCATGCGATAGGTTTCAAGCATATCGAGATCGCCGTAAGCATAAAACGGGTCGCGCGTATTATCGGACGCGACGCACACATTGATCCCGCGCGCTTTCATTTCATGCAGCAAAGTTACCCCGCGCCAGCGCGGCGTCGTCTGGTTATTCCGGCGATCTTGCAAATACATATTGCACATCGGCAGCGACACGATTGAGATGTTGCGCTTGGCCACAATATCCAAAGTGCGTTTGACCTCATCATCAGGCTGGCGTGATAGCGCACAGCAATGCCCGATCAAAATGCGCCCTTGATAATCATGGCGTTCCGCAGCTTCGGCAATTTTGCGCAATGACACCGCCTCAAGTTCATCAGTTTCATCGGCATGAAAATCCATGTCCAAACCGTTGTCGATGGCGCCTTGAAACATCTCATCCAGTAGCGGCTCAAGATCTGGAATCATGTAAGTGACCGTGCCAAGCACACCGCCCGCCGCCGCCACTTTTTTGAGGAGCGATGCCGCCCAAGCGCGGTCACGGTTCTGCTCAATTCCGGTTAGGCAGGCGGCTTGAAGGTCGATCTTGCCCTTCCACTTTTCGCGCATTTCAACAAACACCGGCCAAGTAATATCTTCCTGTGGAGCAACACAATCCAAATGGGTGCGGATGGCCTTGGTACCGTAGGCGTAAGCGCACCGCAGCGCAAAATCCATGCGGGCGGCCAAGTCTTCAGCAGACCAGTTGGCTGCGCGGTCAACGCCAACTTGGTGAAGCGCGCCCATGAACGATCCGTCCGGGTTCGGGCTGCGCGGCCAGATATGGCCCTTGTCCAAATGGGTGTGGCAATCGACAAAGGCGGGCAGCACAATGCGTCCGCCCATGTCGTTTCCGGCGGGCGTATCCGCAGTGGCAATGCCCGAAACCTTACCACCTTCCACCGAAACATCGGCCAAAGTCCAATCGTCATTATCAAAAGCCATACTGCTGTTTTCGAGCGATGACACATGCAGCCTCACTCGGTGCAGCGTGTACGCTGTGCCAGCGGGGAACCCCTCAAAACTCATTCAATAGTGCCTCGAATTAGACCAATATCTAAACGTCGCGCTTGATTGCGCTTTCATGCCATTTGCGCAGCATGAACCATGAGAAAATCGACGTGGCCGCAAAAATCGCAACCCCGGCAACCGCAATCAAACCCAAAGCTGCAAAAGAACGCGGGCGGTTGAGGCGGTAACTGGCTTCAACAATGACTGATGCCAAGCCGAAGGAATTGCCGGTTGCGCCTGCCACAAACTCAGCAACAATTGCGCCAATCAGCGCCAGACCGCCTGCGATTTTGAGGCCCGAAAGAAAATACGGAAGTGCGGCAGGAAGTTGCAAATGCACCAGCGTTTGCCATTTGGTTGCGCCGTTGAGCCTGAACAGATCGCGCAAATTGCTGTCGACACTACGTAGACCCATCGTGGTATTCGAGAGCAGCGGGAAGAACGCCACCAGCCACGTTGCCAGCAAAAGCTTGGTCATTCGGCTGTCGATGTAGCCATTGATGATCGGG
>JANMFT010000136.1:0-3902 GCA_031374255.1 Limoniibacter sp.
CCAGCGTTTCAACCAATCTTCAAACGCTGTAGCTTCACTGCCAAAATCAGCAATGAGAAACGATGCATGGTCTTGGTCTAAGTTTGATAGCCGCCGGAATGTCTGTGTGAAATCGGTTTTGGCGCGCGCCATCAGTTGAAACGCTTCGGGAATGAGCTTGTCTTGCGCTTTGTCTGCAAGGCCAAACTTCGCACGCATCATGGGCAGCGCCGCTTTTTGGTAGGCCGCCTCATAGGCTTTTAGTCCGGCTTCAAGATCGCTACTTTCCACCAAACCCGCGAAAGCAGCCGCTAGCGCTTGACAATTCCACAGGCCAACCGAGGGCTGGCGCGCAAACGCATAGCGGCCTTGATGATCAGTATGGTTGCAGATGAACAATGGCTCATAACCATCCATAAAACCGAACGGGCCATAATCAATCGTCAGGCCAAGGACCGACATATTATCAGTGTTCATCACGCCATGGCTGAATCCGACGGCCTGCCACATTGCCATCAGCCGAGCGGTGCGCTCACAGACCTCACGGAAAAAGGCAGCATAGTCACCGTTAGAATATTCTGGAAAATGCGCAGCCATAACCAAGTCCGCCAGTTCACGCAATTTCTCCGGCTGGCCGGTATGGGCGAAATATTCAAAGTGGCCAAAGCGGATGAAACATGGCGCAAGCCGTGCCACCACTGCGCCGGGTTCTATAGTTTCCCGAAATACGCGCTCTCCCGTGCCGATGACCGACAATGCCCGCGTGGTGGGAATGCCCAAAGCCGCCATGGCTTCAGAGCACAAATATTCGCGGATCGAAGAGCGCATCACCGCGCGCCCGTCGCCGAAACGCGAATAGGGTGTTTTACCTGCGCCCTTAAGCTGGATTTCCAGCGGCCCTTCCGGGCCTTCGACCATGCCGTAAGACAGTGCCCGCCCGTCACCCAATTGCGGGACGTAAGACCCAAACTGGTGGCCGGAATAGACCGATGCAGTGAGCTTTTCAGGATGGGTTTTGCCGGCAAAAAAATCAGCGAAGGCAGGTGTTGAAATTGCACTTGCATCAAGCCCTATCAGGTTTGCTGCCTGCGGCGAACTGTGAATGAGACGCGGCGTTCGCCCTTCCATTTCGGAGACAACTTCAGTGGAAAAACCTTCGCCCGAAAATGACGAAGGTTTCACATCAATAAAGTGTTTTGAGGCGGCAATTTTCATAAAATAGTTTTAGGCGGAATTGCGGTTAGATGAAATGGCTAAACCGGCAACTACACCATACCCAAAGCGTTCATATAAAGCTCAAGAATGCTTTCAGCTTCTTGGCGTTCAGCTTGGTCTTGCTTGCGGATGCGGATGATCTGGCGCACGGCCTTGGTATCAAAACCGGTGCCCTTCATTTCCGCGAACACCTCTTTAATATCATCAGCAATTGTCTTTTTCTCTTCCTCCAAGCGCTCAATGCGTTCAATGAAAGCGCGCAGCTGGCCCGCAGCAACGGTCTGGCTTGAAGGGCTATCTGTCATCTCTTCAGACATCATTTGGTTGGTCATCTCGCGCGCCTTTTAGACTTGGGAATCGGTGGGATAAAGCTAGTCCTCCCATTGGCGGATATTGCCAAAGGGTCAAGCCCGCAATTTCAGCCGTGCGTTTTACTTGCCGCGGTAAATGCCGCCTTTTGCTCAGGCGTTGCATCGCGCTGATGTTTAACCTGCCAATCGACGTAAGGCTCGCCATAGATGATCTCCCGCGCCCCGGCCTTATCAAGCGGCATCCCTTTTTCTAAAGCCGCATCCTGATACCAATTGGCCAGGCAGTTGCGGCAAAAACCCGTCAAATTCATCATGTCAATGTTTTGAACATCTGTTCGTGTAAGCAAATGCGCCCGCAACCGGCGGAAAACAGCGGCCTCTAGTTCAATTTCAGTTTGATCGTTGATCATGTTTCTGTTCTTTCTAATCCACCGGCCCGCGAGCCAAAAAAGCGCGTTTCGTGTAAATCCGCGCTGGCGTTCAGCGCTTTGATATGGGGCGCGAGCCGTGCCGCCCACGCTTTTGCGCTTGGCTCATTGGCAATCAAATCCTGTCTGACTTCTATCAGCACATGGGCAAGCCCGCGCGCAGAGGCCTGCACATAAAGCGTATCACCTTTGAGTGCTCCATCATAAGGTTCATTATCGCCGACAATAAGGTCAGGCTCACCGGCCAAGCTTATGAGCAAGGCATCGGTCGCGCGGCGGTCAGCGTCAGACAGCAGCCCAATATGCCATGGCCGCGCTGCGCCATTGGCCAAACGCGGCGTGAAAGAATGCAATGATACTATTAGTGGTGGTTTGCCTGTGGCTGCCCAAACCGCATCAACCGTTTCACGCACCGCATTTTGATAAGGCCAGAAGTAAGAAGTAAGGCGGTGTTCGCGCTCTTTTTTGTCGATATCAAGATTGCCCGGAATGATTGTGTGGTCATAAATCTGCCTTATCAAAGTCGGGTCGTCTTCATTGCGGTTGGCATCAATCAACAGGCGCGAAAAATTAGCGAGCACTGCTGGCGCATCCAAGCCCCGCGCCAATTCGCGTGTCAAAGACGCAACGCCAATATCAAAAGCGATATGGCGCTCATATTGTTCGGGTGAAAGCCCAAGAGTGTCATATTCGGGCGGCAATGCGCGCCCGGCATGATCGGCAATCAGCACCAAGCTGCTCGTTTCAATGCCTTTGACAATTTCAAACGGTTTAAATGCCAATAAACCTGCTCAACGACCGGTGTGGATCATTAAATTACGCCTTTGCTTCGCGTTGACAATGGCTTTCATCTTGCCGAAAAGGAAGCCCAACACCGGAAGTTGAAACCATAATGTTTTCCTCTTGAGGCTTATCGAATGCCAAAGACCAAACTGACCAAATTTTTGACGCTTGGCTGTGCGGCCATTGGTATGAGTTTGAGTTTGGCTGGTGCAGCGCGTGCCGATTTGCGGGTCTGTAATGATACCGATGTTCTGGCTGGCGTTGCTATTGGCTATCGCGCCGAGGCGGGCTGGGTCACCGAAGGGTGGTGGCATATTGAAAGCGGGAGCTGCAAAACCCTGATCGAAGGTGCCCTACAATCGCGATATTATTACCTATACGCAGAAGATGCGCAGCGCGGCGGGCGCTGGACTGGCCCGGTTAATATGTGTCTGGCAGAGAAAGAATTTAAAATCGTGGGCTTTGAAGATTGTTTTGCGCGCGGGTTTCAGCGTGCCGGATTTCAAGAGCATGATACTGCAAACCAATCGAGCTGGATGATTCAGCTGACCGATCCTAAGGGCGTGACCCCTGCTACCGGCGCATCTGCAACACCCAATGTAACGCCTGAATCAATGCCTGCGGCGCCTGCACCCGCCCCATAAATAATTTTTGCCTGTCAGAAAGAGTACACCATGAAACGCGCCCGCAAGGTGAAAATCCTCGCCACCCTTGGCCCTGCCTCCTCTGAGGAACATCAGATCAAAAAACTTTGGGAGTGCGGCGCAGACGCGTTCCGTATCAATATGAGCCATGCAAGCCATGATACCATGCGCACTTTGGTGCAGCGTATCCGCAATGTCGAAGCCGAAGTTGGCCGCCCGATTGCGATTTTAGGTGATTTACAGGGGCCAAAACTGCGCGTCGGCGTGTTTGCCAATAAGGGCGAAGATTTGAAAGCGGGCCAGATTTTCAAGCTGGATAATGACCCTACGCCCGGCGATGCGACCCGCGTTTACCTGCCGCATCCTGAGATTTTGTCGAGTGTTGAACCCGGCCACCGGCTGCTGATTGATGACGGTAAAATGCAGCTGATTTGTGAAGAGGCTGACGGCAAGACCCTCACCTGCCGTGTGATCACATCGCAGCGCATTTCCGATAAAAAAGGCGTCAGCCTGCCTGACACTATTTTGGAAACCGGTGCGCT
>JANMFT010000172.1:0-3822 GCA_031374255.1 Limoniibacter sp.
GCCATTTGGCGCAACCAATTCTTCAGTAGTCCAATCCGCGCCAATTCGCCAACGCGAGGCCATTTTGCTAGATCTATAGCCCAGTCAACAGCGCCTGCTCGATATCATCCAGTAGATCATCGCCGTCCTCAATACCGGCTGAGAACCGCAGCATTGACCCGCTGATACCAAGTTCATCGCGGGTGGCTTCGTTCAAGTTTTTGTGTGTGGTTGTGGCAGGGTGCGTAATCAGGCTTTTGGCATCACCCAGATTGTTGGATATGCGAATGATGTTGAGCGCATTTTCAAACGCAAATGCCGCCGTCTTGCCACCCTTCAATTCAAACGCCACTAAGGTTGAACCACCCTTCATTTGCTTTTGCGCAATTGCATATTGCGGGTGGTCGCTGCGCCCAGGGTAAATGACGTTTGATATGGCTTTGTGTCCTGCCAAATAATCCGCAATACGGGCAGCATTGGCGCATTGTGCCGCAACCCGCAACGGCAAGGTTTCCATGCCTTTCAAAAGCACCCACGCATTAAACGGCGATAAAGCAGGGCCGGTATGGCGGAAATAATCATGCAGGTTGTCTTTGATCCATTCGGCTTTTGCCAGCACCACACCGCCCAAACAGCGGCCTTGCCCGTCAATATGTTTGGTTGCTGAATAGATGATCACGTCGGCACCAAACTCCAGCGGCTTTTGCAACAGCGGCGTTGCAAACACGTTGTCGACAATCACAATGGCGCCGTGCGCATGGGCGATGTCGCTGACCGCCTGAATGTCGATCAATTCAAGCGTCGGATTTGTTGGCGTCTCAAAAAATACGGCTTTGGTGTTGGGCTGCATCGCGTCTTGCCATTGGTTTAAATCGCGCCCGTCAACCAACGTGAACCCGATGCCATATTTTGGCAGCAGGGTTTCAATCACCCAGCGGCATGAGCCAAACAAAGCCCGTGCTGCAACCACGTGGTCACCGGTTTTCAAAAAGCATAAGAGCGCAGATGACACCGCCGCCATGCCGGATGCTGTGGCGCGCGCATCTTCCGCGCCTTCCATCATGCACATACGTTTTTCAAACATGTCATTGGTGGGGTTTGCATAACGCGAATAAATAAAGCCGGGGTTCTCGCCCTTAAAGCGCGCTTCGGCAGCTTCAGCGCTCTCATAGACGAAGCCCTGCGTGAGGTATAACGCTTCACTGGTTTCGCCATGATGCGAGCGTGTTGTTCCGCCATGCACAAGCGCCGTGGCTGGCTTCCAGTTTTTTGAGTGAGTGCTCATTATCCATATCCCTTGTGCATCTGGCGTAACCGCGCCAGACAAAACTGCATAGGGTTTTGTCACGAAGCGGTCCTTTAGCGAATTATTTAACGTGGCTGCAAGCCGACCGGCCAAATCACCACAGTGTAATTCGCTACATCGCTTGCAACCGCCCGTCAATCTTGCTTGAAGGCAAATGGCAACTTTGCGGACGGGATATATTGTTGTGGCGACAGGAATATTAAGTGACCGCATGATTGAGGGCCTGATTGCGACGCGCAGCATCGACATTCACGATCCGGTTGCTGCCAACCAAATCCAGCCCGCCAGCCTTGATTTGCGATTAGGCTCAAAAGCATTGCGCGTGCGCGCCAGCTTCATGCCGGGGCCAGGCACGCCAGTTGCAGAAAAGCTTGAACGCCTCACGCTCCACGAAATCAATCTTGACAAAAGTGCTGTGCTGGAAGTCGGCTGTGTCTATATCGTACAGCTGATCGAAGAACTGAACTTACCCGCCACGATCAGCGCGGCCGCCAACCCCAAAAGTTCAACCGGCCGCCTCGATATTTTTACGCGGGTCATTGCCGACGGCGCGCAGGAATTCGATAAAATCCCTGCTGGTTACACCGGCCCGCTTTATCTTGAAATTTCGCCGCGCACGTTCCCGATTGTTGTGCGGCGCGGATCAAGACTGACGCAAGTGCGTTTCCGCGAAGGCGCACAAAAGTTGTTCACCGAAGCCGAGCTCCACAAAATTAACGCCAAAGAAATGCTGCTCGCATCCGATGAATTGAATGTCTCCGGTGGAGGTGTGGCTTTGTCAATCGATCTCATGGGCAACAAGGATGGCCTCGTCGGCTATCGCGGCAAAAGCCACACGCCAGTGGTGGATGTTGATAAAATTGGGGCTTACGATATTTTTGATTTTTGGGAACCGATTCACACGCGGGGCAGGGCCGAGATCATTCTTGATCCTGATGAGTTCTATATTCTGGTTTCGCGTGAGGCCGTGCATGTGCCGCCGATGGTCGCTGCTGAGATGACGCCTTATGATCCGCTGGTGGGTGAGTTCCGCGTGCATTACGCCGGCTTCTTTGACCCCGGTTTTGGCCATGCTGCCGCAGGCGGTTCCGGTAGCCGCGCTGTTTTGGAAGTGCGCAGTCATGAAGTGCCCTTTATTTTAGAGCATGGCCAGATCGTCGGGCGCTTGGTGTACGAGCCAATGGCCGAACACCCCAAAGCGCTTTACGGCGGCGATCTGAAATCAAACTACCAAGCCCAAGGCTTGAAACTGTCCAAGCACTTCCGTTGAAAACACTTGCGCCAATCCAAATTTGAAAGACCAAAAATGTCATCTGTAAATAACTTCCTCGGCGATAGCATTTGGCGCGTTGTCCTCAAATTGCTGGTTGCTTCCTTGCTCTTGGGAATCGTGCTGGCAACGCTGGGCCTTTCGCCGCGCGATCTTTACCGCCGCGCGTTTGAATTGGTGCAATCAGTCTGGAATTTGGGTTTTGACGCGATTTTGCGCTTCGGCGATTACATCATGCTCGGCGCAGCCATTGTTGTGCCGATTTTCATTGTGATGCGGTTGCTGAAGATGCGGGGGTAAATTTCACCCGCAAATCCCCATCGCCACATCCGTCAAAATATCTGCCAAAGTTTCCACGCTTTTGACGCTCGCCCATTCGGTAGCGGCATGGGCGCCGCCGCCATCAACGCCGAACATCAGGCACGGAATTCCAGCGCTTTGGAGAATGGCGCAATCGGTCCAAAAGGGTTCGGCACGGCGGGTGGGGGCGCGGCCAAGGGCTTGAGTTGCGGCGAAGTCGACGGCTTTCACAATCGCTGCGTCTTCCCCGATTTCGAACGGAACGCGTTCCAGACCAGGGATGATTTCAGCTTCAAATGCCGGGTCATTGGCTTTGATATCGGCTATAATTTGATGAAGTTCAGCCAGCACGGTTTTGGTGGTTTCACCCGGCACGGTGCGGCGCTCAAGTGAAACACGGCACGTGGCCGGATAGCTCGAAAGCTCCTCGCCGCCAGAAATAATCGAGGCATGAACCGAGCCTGATTTCAGCAAACCATGGGTCGGGTTGGCCTGAAGGCGCAAATCATAGGCCTCCAGCGCCACCAGAAACTTGCCCGCTTTGACAATGGCATCCACGCCCAGTTCGGGGCGTGAGCCATGCGCGGCACGGCCTTTGACCACTACGTCAAACCAGACGAACCCCTTGTGCGCGACAGTGAGTTCGAGGTGGCTGGGTTCAGTGACAATAGCAGCATCCGCCGTGAAATTGGCAACCACTTCCTCGGTGCCTTTAGAGGCATATTCCTCGTCGGCAACGCAGGCGACCAGGATATCACCGCGCAAATTCATAGCCTTGGCGCGTGCCGCTGCCACCATCATTGCGGAAACGCCGCCCTTCATATCAAACGCGCCGCGGCCATAAAGTTTGCCGTCTTGAACTTTGCCGCTGAGCGGATCGCCATCGTAACCGGCCAAAGTCACGGTGTCGTAATGGCCGTTAAACATCAGCGATTTGCCTCCGCCAGTGCCATTATTTGTTCCGCGC
>JANMFT010000173.1:0-8144 GCA_031374255.1 Limoniibacter sp.
CACCGGCTGATCACCGATGGCATTGACGTTGAATACCGTGCGCAAGACGGGCGCATTGCCAGCGCCAAGGTCTGGCTGATCGACTTTGACAATATCGAAGCCAATGATTGGCTGGTGGTCAACCAATTCACGGTCATTGAAGGGCGAAGCAACCGGCGCGCGGACGTGGTCTTGTTCGTCAACGGCTTGCCGCTTGCCGTGCTGGAGCTGAAGAACCCCGGCGACGAAAATGCCAGTGTTTCCGGCGCATTCAATCAACTTGAGACGTATAAAAGCCAAATCCCGTCGCTGTTCCGCACCAATGCGGCGATGGTGATTTCAGACGGCATCAAGGCGCGGATCGGCTCACTCACTGCCAACGAAGAGCGCTATATGCCATGGCGTACAATTGACGGCTTGACCCACGCGCCCGCCGGTAAGCCGGAACTCGACACGCTGCTTGCCGGTGTGTTTGAACGCCGCAATTTTTTGAAATTGATCCGCGACTTCACCGTCTTTGGCGACAAGGGCGAAGGCCCGTTCAAGATCATTGCCGGGTATCACCAGTTCCACGGCGCGCAAAAAGCGTTGCGGCAAGCAATTGAGGCTTGCCGTCCCGATGGTGACCGCAAGATCGGCGTCATCTGGCATACGCAAGGATCGGGCAAAAGCTTTTTGATGGCGTTCTTTGCCGGTTTGGCGGTGCGTTCAAGCGAATTGCAGAACCCTACTGTAATCGTCTTGACCGACCGCAACGATCTTGATGATCAGCTGTTTTCAACATTTGGGCTTTGCCGCGATCTGATCCGCCAAAAGCCGGAACAGGCCGAAAACCGGGAAGATTTAAAACGCCTGTTGGAGCGCACCGCCGGGGGCGTGATTTTCACTACGGTTCAGAAGTTCTCGCCGATGCCGGGCGAGGAAAGCTTCCCGCTTTTGTGCGACCGCAAGAATGTTATCGTTATTGCCGACGAAGCGCACCGCACACAATATGGCTTTGCCGCCAAGCTCGACCGTAAGACCGGTATCCGCAAATACGGCTATGCGCATTACATCCGCCAAGGGCTACCGAACGCCTCGTTCATCGGGTTCACCGGAACGCCCGTCGAAGGCGAAGACCGCAACACGCCTGCGATCTTTGGTGACTATATCGACGTTTATGATATTTTCCGCGCGGTGGAAGATGGCGCGACGGTGCCGATCTATTACGAAAGCCGGATTGCGCGTATCGTTTTGAACGAAGACGAAAAACCGAAAATCGACGCTGAAATTGAGGCATTGGTCGAAGACGACACGCTGACTGAAGCTGAAAAGTTCAAGGCCAAATGGGCAACAGTGGAAGCGCTGGTTGGCGCTGAAAAACGGATGTCGCAAATTGCCACCGATCTTGTCCGCCATCTTGAAGCACGGCAAGAGGGATTGAACGGCAAGGCCATGGCGGTTTGCATGAGCCGCCGGATTTGCGTTGAACTCTATAATCAGATCATCAAGCTTCGCCCGGACTGGCATTCGGACAACGACGACGAAGGCGCGATCAAGATCGTTATGACCGGCGCAGCGTCCGATCCATTGACATGGCAACAGCATATCGGCAATAAGCGCCGCCGCGACGCATTAGCCAAGCGCGCCCGCAATCCTGAAGATCAGCTAAAGCTGGTTTTGGTGCGCGACATGTGGCTCACTGGCTTTGACGCACCATGCATAAACACGATGTATGTGGACAAGCCGATGAAAGGGCACGGCCTGATGCAGGCCATCGCCCGTGTCAACCGTGTGTTCAGCAACAAGCCCGGCGGACTAATCGTTGACTATATCGGCATCGGCCAAAATCTGAAAAGTGCGCTTTCGAACTACAGCAAATCCGATGGTGAAATCACCGGCATTGATGAAGAGGCCGCGATTGCCGAACTGCAAGAGCGCTATGAAAAAACCAAGGGTATTTATCACGGCTTTAACTATGCGCTGGGAATAACCGGCGCGCCACAACAGCGCCTTGGTTCGTTGGCTGGGGCAATCGACTGGGTCCTAAAATGGCAGGAGCAACAGGCTGCAAAACTGCAAAAGACAGAAGAGCGCAAAGCCGCGCACCGTGCTTATCAGGACGTTATCCTCGCACTGACAAAGGCTTATGCCTTGGCGTCCGCAAGCGACTTTGCGGCATCAATCCGGGATGAAGTTGGTTTCTTTCAAGCGGTGCGCGCCGCTATCGCCAAGTCGACGGTAACCGGTAAGTTGTCCGCAACAGATCGAAGCTTTGCCATTCAACAGCTGATTGACCGGGCGATAGCCTCCTCTGAAATCGTAGATATCCTGAAGGCGGCGGGCATCACCTCACCGGACATTTCGATATTGTCAGATGAGTTCCTTGCTGAAATCCAAGGTATGGAGAAAAAGAACCTTGCTCTTGAAGCTCTTAAAAAGCTCTTGAACGGTGAAATCAAGAGCCGCTCCAAATCCAACATTGTCGAAAGTCGCGCTTTCTCGAAGCGTTTGGAGGAGGCCGTTGCGCGCTATCACGCCAACGCCATTTCAGCAGTTGAAATGATCAATGAGCTGATTGCCATCGCGAAAGATTTGCAAGAAGCGCGCAAGCGCGGTGAAGAGCTTGGCCTGACTGCAGATGAAACCGCTTTTTATGATGCTCTGGCCCAAAATAACAGTGCCTTGGAAGTTATGGGTGACAAGCAGCTGCGGGTCATTGCTCAAGAGTTGCTGACCCAATTAAAAGCAAATGCCACGGTGGACTGGCAAAAGCGTGAAAGCGCGCGCGCCGATATGCGCATTTTAGTCAAGCGGATCTTAAGGAGGTTTGGATATCCGCCTGACCTTGCCGATGACGCGGTGAAAATTGTGATCGAACAAGCAGAGGCGCTGTTAAAGCAGATAGGATAGGTTGATTGATGCAAATACAAATAATGTGACTTTGCGTTTTGTTTGTATTTTTGTTGGTATTTTGAAATAATGTAAAAATATTCTTTATATATATCAATAATTTAAAATCACGATATGATCCCTCTTCTGGCACCAAACGCAAGATAACGGGTTGTTTTTTACAATCCGAGACTGTCCAAAAAGCCCGCGAAAGCGGGTTTTTTTGTGTGTGTTTGGTGGAAAATGGGCATTTTGTACCAAGTTTCATTCCATCGCCGTCCAATGCCGTTTGCTGGCATCCAAACAATTTGTTGGTATTTTGTTGGTATTTTGCAAAATACCAACAAATGCCCTTAAACAATACACAAATATGAAGTGTCAGCGCCCGTTGGTATTGGGACAATTGAAGCCCCCCTACCTCCAAAATGGAAACCTGAAAACGAACGGCTTCTTTATAAGTATCAGCTTTACGCAAAACGATTTGAGCCGAGCACCGTGGATGCGATGTTTGCTTCAATACGCCACTTCGAAAAGTTCAATGCCGGCAAGCCATTTTTCTTCCCTAAGACCAAATTGGTTTCTATTTATCGTGAATGGCTTTGTGAACCGGAAGCTGAAAATGGTGGCAAGGCTCTAAGCCGTTCAACGGTCGGTCATCGCGCCTCGCATATAAAAGCCTTTCTCAAATGGCTTGTCCAACAAGACGGGTACAGGAAGCTAAACGGATCGCTTTGTGACTATGTGATTCTATCAAAAAGCCAGACGGCAAAAGCGCTTCAACCGCCGCCGAGGGATATACCTTCAGATGATGAAGTGCAGCAAGTTTTGGCTGCAATGCCGCAGAAATTCCGAACACAGCGCCGCGACCGAGCGATCGTGGCAGCCTCGTTTCTGTTTGGAACGCGCGCCGACAACACCGCATCACTGCGAATTGGCGATGTCGATTGTGTAGCCCGCAAAGTGTCTGTTGATGCAACAAAAGTGCGTGTGAAAAACTCAAAATCGCAAACCATTTGCTGGTTTCTAATTGGCGACTTGTTTGAGAAAATCAATCGCTTTGATAAACGATATGGGCGTCCGGTTGATGGTGCCGATCACAATTGCGCTGCCCGGTTTTATAAGGCTTGAGAGAATCTTCAAAAACGCATCGGCGTTTGCAACGTGTTCAACGACCTCAAGTGATATGACAACATCAAAAGTCTCCCCGGATGCCGCAATATCTTCGGGCAGTTTACGTTGGTAATTTATAGCCAGCCCTGATTTTTCAGCATGCTGCCTGGCAATGAGAATGTTGCGCTCAGAGGCATCAATTGCGGTAATTTTCGCGCCAAGTTTGGAGATCGGTTCATTAGCAATGCCCGCGCCACAACCGACATCCAATAAAGTTAGGCCGGTAAGCGGTTGATTAAAAACTGATTGCCTGCTGAAAATATAGGGCAACTCTTGCACTAGCTTTTCAACGCGCGTTGCATTGAAAGCGTGCACGACCTTAAACGCACCTCTTGGCTTCCGCCACTCTTCGGCCAGCTGATTAAATCGCACAACTTCAGTTTCGGCAGCGGTGCTGCCGTTAGTCGTTTTATTAAACGCCACATTCTTTTGGTCTTTGTAAATCATGTGTGTGACGTTCGTTCAAAACGTCTTTTTGACGAGATGGGTAAGGGCCGTGTCAATGTCTGGATATTTGAAAACATATCCTGCTTCCAATGTACGCTTTGGCCGCACCAATTGGCCGCGTAGAAGAATTGAAGAACGGTCATCACCAACGATGAAACGGATCAACCATTCTGGAATGGACCAGAGAACACGTCGTCCTAGTTTTTCGGCAAAAGCCTTGGTAAAACCCGCATTATCAACAATTCCGGGCGACACGGCATTATATCGGCCACGGGTTTCTTGGTGATCAATCACATGCAACAGAACGCCAACCATGTCGTCAATATGCACCCATGGAAACATCTGCGTGCCGCGGCCAATGCCAGCACCAATGCCAAGGCAAAAGGGCAGTCGGATGATGGGCAGGAAATCGCGTGCGCGACCAATGCGCCAAAGTTTGCCGATGTGGGATTTTCGCTCAATATGCCCGAGGACCACGCCGATCCGCATTTTTACGTGGCGCACTCTGGTAGCATCAACACCCGCGGCGGCGGCTTCCCATTGGCTGACAAGTTCCGCCGGAAAATCCATGCCCATAGGCGCGGAGTCTTCATCAAGTTCTGGAATAGGTTCTGAACTGTCGAGTTCACGCGTGCCGTAAAAGCACTTTCCTGCTGTTGAGACAAACACCTCTGGTGGATTTTGACTGGCGTTGATGGCGTCAACGAGCGTTGTGGTTGTTTTAATACGCGAGCTTAAAACCTCGTGCCGATAGGCATCGTTCCAAGGCCTGTTCAAATTCAAAATGTGCTGGCCCGCCAGATTTACCACTACGTCACATTGGGGCAGACCATTTGTTGCCAATTCGTCCCATGTCATTCTGTTTTCGCCGCTTGTTCTTGAAATCAGCGTCACGCGATCACCGCGTTCCAGCAGCGCCTTTGATAGCGCGCTACCAATGAACCCGCTGCCGCCGCCGATTAGAACATGGCGCGATGATTTTTGTATCCTAGCTTGCATTAGAACCATCCGATTTAGTTTGTCGGAACGGATCGCAGAGATGTTGAAATATAGAATGAAAACGGCACGATGTTTGAAGAATATGGATAACAAACTGCATTATCGACGGCCATTTCCCGCGTGAAGAGCAGCTGGCTGCCGGCCAAGGGCAATCCGCATAAAGTGTCCGGCATCAGCACCTATGGGACTAAATTGATGGTTTGAGTTAAGGAAAGTTTGGTTCTCGTCAGTGACGAAGGAACGAACATGAGCACGAAGTTACAAAATAAAATAACCGGCGGCAAACGTGCTGCAGACGTACAACGTACAGTGGCATGATCTCACCTTACCTGGATTCGCCGGTGAGCGCCAGCATTTCTCCAGCTGCCATATCAAACGAAACGCCGCTAAGCATTGGTCGCTCTGTGCTTGGATAAGTCTTGGTAACTTGGGTCAAACCTAGCAGCACAATGTCTCCCATCAAATAGTATCGTCTTGATCCAGCTGATTATTATCGCCCGTATTTGCGACCGTTTTGATCAATTGGGTGGTTAGCAGGTTTTTATACCTTCTTTGCCGCCGCCTTGCCTTGGCACCAGAGGCGCGCCATCCCGCCCGCTTATCATGAACAAGGTCTTCGAGATCAGCCGCAACCGAAACATCCTCCGCGTCAGCGGGATAAGTTCGCTTGCTCATTAAAATGCGTTCTGCCGAATTTGGGGCTGACTCAAACAATAATTAGAGCGCTTCATTCGTGCTCACCGTCAAAGCGGCGGCCTGAGCCGTTGGTGAAAAACATTGGCTTTTTGGCCGCCGCTGTAAAAGTTGCAATCGTGATCGCCACCGCCGCAATCAAAGCCGCGTGGCCAACCACACTCGCCGCCAGAAAAGTATAGCTGCCTATGGCGATTGAAAAACTCACCGCCCACATAAAACCTAATAATTGCATCACAAAGTGACGGGTCGCAATGTTCGGGATATGCCTCAGCGGGCTGACATTATGGTTAAACACCATACTGAGTGCATGCTTTACACGATTGGATTTTGGAATGGCCATGAATACACCTCTGACGTTATAAACTGTTGCGCAGTGCATTCATATTCAAGTCGGCGCAGGTGATATTCTGTGGTAATCAAAGTGCAGATCAGAAGCACAGAAGGCCGCTTGGATTCAGATTGTCCGCCACAAAACAGGTTTTGATCCCATATGCTTTTTCCCGAACTGGCTATCCGCAAGACACGAGAGGAACAGTGGCTGGAACTGACACGAGCAAGTTTGCCGCAAGTTGCTGCCAGCCGCGGGTGGCCCGTTCAAAACGACCATTGTTTTCAGAGAGTTCTTTTGGACAATGCCTGCCAGACAAAATGGACCGAAGTAATTTCCAAAAGGCCAGCGTACCGGCATGCACCGGATGATATTTTGGCAAACGCGCTGGCACTCGGCAAAGGCGTATTGGACGGAAGCCAAGATTTGACCGACTTGAATACCCGTAGTTTGAGATGGCGCGGGAAAAAGTGAGTGGTCTTGCTTGAGGTTGTGGAATGATGTGGCCCGAGATGCATTGATCCCATTTGCAGCGGTATATATGCAATACTGGTGCTGGTGCCGGGGGCATAGCACTCGAAAGCTATTTTTCTTTTATGTCGATTATAACTTCATTCCGGCGTAGTGGCCCCGGCGTGAACGGGTCGTTGTAATAGGCATATATGGGTGAGCTCATTGCTTCGTATTGGTTGGTTTCAAGCCAGCTCCGTAACATTGTTTCGTTGGCCTCAATCGTTGCATCGGTGGCAACGCCTGAAAAGCGGATTGCTGCGCTGCGTGCGGGTGCAATTTCAATTAGCCGAACATCATCACCTGCCGCCTTTGGCAAAGTTTCCAGCGTATATTTTGCAGGCATAACAAACCGGATCAGCCAAGTGCTATCCTTTGATGTGTCACGTGTTTGGGTCACAGGCGCGGTCATCGCGATCGGTTCACGTGCTTGCATCACCGGAGCCGTCATACTCACGCTCTCTCCCTCACGGTTTTTAGCGAAAATATAGCCTGCCAACGGGCCAAAACCGGCTCGCACAGCCGCGCTGCGGTCGCCGCGACGTGTGACCTCAGCCATAATCAGCGCTGGATAATCACGGATTTCAACAGCGCCGTCCAATCGCACCGATGCATATTTTGGTTGTTCAACATTGCTCACCACATAAACCCATGTTCCAATACCGAGCGCGGCAAATACGCCCAATACAGCAAAACTGACCATTATGTTTTTCCTCAATTTCATATTCGATTTCCCTGTCATCCGCCGCTCGTTGCGCAACTTTTAAGTGGTAACTCAGGACCAATCATCAGGACGTCCCGATGGCGCATAACACGGGTTTTCTCCTGACGCCGCTTACACAACCAATGCTACAAACCGCGACAAAACCCATCCAGCAATTGCAATATGGGCTAGCGTTATGATGACCGACAGCCCGTGCAAATATTTGAAGCGGGATTTTGCGCTAATATCAGTCGCACGGTTAATAGCAGGCATCAGTATTTGGCGGGCAGGTATTGTGGTTGCAGCGATTGCAACAAGTGCAATGGCAAGTGTGAAACTGAACGGCCACACAAGCGCTGCTGCAACGGCAGCGGTTGCAATAACAAACACATAGAAATGCGGGAAAGCGCGGCGGATGGTTGACCGTGCGGTTTCAGGCGG
>JANMFT010000189.1:0-17994 GCA_031374255.1 Limoniibacter sp.
ACACCTTCTACCGCAACGCCGATGCGCTGTTGCGACAAGTGGAAAAATCCGGCGCGATGGGCGTCAATCGTGGCTGGGAAGCCGCGGCGCGCAAAAGCGGCAACTGGTTCATCCCAAAAAACTGGCCGACGCCCATGGCAAGCGCGGTTTTCCACAGCACAACGCCCAAAGCTACAAACACAATCAACGAACCTAGATTGGATGCAAGATTTAAAAACTTGGTATGCGCTGTGGCCTTGAGCAACCCGAATCCAGCCAAAGCAACAAAGCCGAGCATGAAAAATGAACCCGTTCCGGGGCCAAATATTCCATCGTAAAACCCGATAACCGGCACCAATGTCAACGTGAAAACCAACGGCTTTAAACGTTCGGCTGTATCCAAATCTGAAACGTCCGGCTTCAACATAAAATAAAGCGCTATTCCCACCAACACGAACGGCAATACTTGCCGGAACACATCCTGTGGCAAAAGCGATGCACAATAGGCCCCTGCCATAGATGCAACAAATGATGCAGCACCCATCGGCAATTGCTGCATGATATTCACATGCCCTGCCCGCGCATAGCTAATTGTCGCCGAACCCGAACCAAAAACTGATTGAAGTTTGTTTGTGCCCAAGGTTTCAATCGGTGTTGCGCCGGCTAGCAGCAAAGCCGGCACGGTGATCAAACCGCCACCACCGGCAATCGAATCAATAAAGCCAGCAAAGAATGCGGCGGCCACTAACAGTAAAAGAGTCTCAGGCAAAAACTCAAACACATCGACTACCTTGGTTTTTGACTCTTCCACTCAATAAGCGGCATCGTCTGCCAATATCGAATCGCCGGAGCTTATCAATTGTCCGACTCACTCTTAAAATCACTCAAAGACTTTTTCATTGGTAATGCGTCAGTGCGCAAGGTGGCAGGCGACCCTGCTTTGTCTGCCGAATTATTGCTCCTATTTCGCGTGATGCTGGCAGATGGCCGCGTGCAAGACGAGGAACAAGCCGTTTTTGAACGCATTTGCCAAACCGCCTTTGGTATTGAGGCCGACGATATTGGTAAGGTTACTGACTATTTGCGAGAATCTGGCTATGAGACCAGTGGCAGGCAGGCCATTGATATGTTTGCCGATGTTTCACAAGATCGCCGTTTGGCCCTTATCGAACACATGCGTGAAATCGCCAATGCCGATTCTCAGTTTTTGCCTCAAGAGCGGGTATTAATTGATAAAGTTGCGGAGATGTTGGGGGTTTAGCGCCCTACTCCGCAGCTTCCATCACATGGCTGGACATAGTTTCAAGACTCGCTCGGCCCTCCGGTTTGATGTCTTCATCAAACGGCGTTTCAATTTCGCAGAACGTATCTGGATAAAATCCGTTAAACCGTGTGCGAAGCGAAAGCGAATAAGCGCCAATATTGCCGATTTCGATCCAGTCACCGGTATCAACTGTTTCCGGCAGCCAGAACGGACGTGATAAAATATCAACGCTGTCGCACGTTGCCCCGCAGACTTTGAACGGCACAATTTTTGCGCGGTCGCCATTGCGGTTGCGGATCGCTGGATCGGGGATAAACCGTGCGGGCAGCGTGATTTTGCCTGTCCATGAATCCGACAGCGACGACCAGATACCATCATTGATGTACAGCCGCTTACCTTTGCGGAGCAGCACCCGGACAATCAACGAAAACGCCCGCGCGACAATCACACGGCCAGGTTCAGCGATCAGCGGCAAATCATCAAAGCCATAGGTTTTAATGTCATTACGCACGCGCTCCATGAGATCTTCAAGCGGAGGCATCCCGTTGCTGCGCGAGGCAGGGTCGGTGCCATAATCTGCAGGAAAGCCGCCGCCAATATCCAGCGCGGAAAGTTCGCCTGCCATACGCGCGCGTACCCAAGCCGCAGATTTTAAGGCCTGTTCATAAGTTCCGGGGTCTTCAATCTGACTGCCGACGTGGAAGCAGAGGCCGGTTTTGTGACCAAGCCGCGTCAAACGGTCGAGCAATTCCACCGCGTTAGCGGGCCCTGCCCCGAACTTTTTGGACAGCTCATAGGCGGCATGGCCTTTGGTGGCGAGGCGCACAAACACGGTGATTTGCGCAGGATCCATATCCAGCGCCTGCACCACGCGGCTAAGCTTGGTAATCTCATCTTCGTGGTCGAGTGAAAGCGTGCGGATACCATAGGTTTCGAGCGCCAATCGAATGTCTGATTGGGCTTTGACAGGGTGCATATAGAGCATTTCCGCCTTTGGTGAGACCGCGCGCACAGCGGCAAACTCGGCAGGCGACGCCACATCAAAGCATGTAACGCCATTATTGGCGAGCACTTCCAGCACTTGCGGCTCACCATTGGTTTTTACTGCATAAGCAGTTTTGCCCGGAAACAGGTTCATAAAGCGTTTGGCTTCATAAGCCAGCACTTGCGGGCGGAAACCATAGACCGGTTGATCGGGCCGCAGCGCGTAGGCCAGCTCCTCGGCTGTTTTGAATTTTTGCACGGGAATTATCCCCAAAGAGGCGTCGGATCCTGACACCAGAACAGGCCGGCACATTTGGGAATCAAGCCAAACTAAGCCGGTGGAGTTGCTATAACAAAGATTTGCGACGATTCAACAAACTCATTGGCTTTCTTGCTTCAACGCAGATTTTAAAACTTTATTAACCATGAATTACGCTTCGCGACGAATTGTGAATCGCCGCCAATTGGGTGGTTTTTGTCTTGTTTTAAAACAATTTTTCTCTCTTATCATTGAGTTTGAGGCATCCATACCCTGCATTACGTTGCACTGCACAATGCATTTTCCTTGCGAAGTGACGATTTTGTGACGACACTATCAACGTTCGCAAAAGGAGACCGCTATGAGCTTTACGCGTCCGATGAATGTGTTTCTGGTGTGTGCGGCGTTCGCATTCGTAGCATCAGTGACTTTTGGTATTGTGCCCTAACCGGCCAACCATAGTCGCAAATCAATTTACCAAAACACGGAAGGGCCGGTGCTGCACCGGCCCTTTTTTATGGCTTGATTCAAGCCGCCAGCACTCGCTCGGCTTCGGGTCTAATGCCGATTAAATGGCAAATCGCATAAACCAGTTCAGGTTTGTTCATGGTGTAAAAATGGAAGTCTGAAATGCCGCGCTCAACAAGGTCAAACACCTGCTCAGCCACCACAGCGGCTGATACCAAATTGCGGGTTTCTGCGTCGTTTTCAAGGCCGCGGAACCTGTCTTCAAGCCATGCGGGCACGTGAGTGTTGCAGGCCTTTGCAAAGTTGGCAACTTTTGAAAAATCATGCACCGGCAAAATACCCGGTACAATCGGGATGTAAATTCCAGCCCGCCGCACGCGTTCAAGATAACGCTCAAATACATCATTATCAAAGAAGAATTGCGTAATCGCGCGAGTAGCCCCGGCATCTACCTTACGTTTAAGCATGTCGATATCGGTGAGAATATCAGCGCTGTCGGGGTGTTTTTCCGGATAAGCCGACACTGAAATATCAAAATCAGCATCAATTGCCTTAAGCCCGGCAACAAGCTCAATACTGCTTTGATAGCCATCAGGATCGGCCCTGAACGGCAGACCTGCACCATCCGGATTATCACCGCGCAGCGCTAAAAAGCGCTTAACCCCGATAGCTTTCATTTCATGTACGACTTCGTTAACCTCGTCTTTGGTGGCACTTACACAGGTTAAATGCGCAGTCGCATCGAGCGTGGTCTCTTTCAAAATATGCGCCAACGTCCCAATTGTGCGCTCGCGCGTTGAGCCACCGGCACCATACGTCACAGACACAAACGACGGCTTCAACGGCTGCAATCGGTCAATCGTTGACCATAATTTTTCTGCCATTGCATCGTTCTTGGGCGGGAAAAACTCAAACGAAACAGTTATGTCTTTACCGAGACCAGACTGACGGGATTTACGAAAACCATTCATCAGACCGTCTCCAGAACTTTCGTGGTATTGTGGTCATTTGAAGCCATGAGTTGACGCGGATCACGAGCTACCCACAATTTAACAGTCAAACCTACACCTGACCCTGCGGTGCTGGAAGTTGTAGAAAACAGTTCAACGCGTTCAAAACCAAGGCCCGCCTCGCGCAGCCAGCCCGTTATTTGCTCATCAGAAAAACCAAGGCGTTGGTGGGCGTGTTTATCGCGCAAATACTCCAAATCATGCGATGCAAAATCAACAACCAACAAAGTGCCGCCTGCCCTTAAAGCGCGCGCAGCCTCGTTCAACACAACCTGCGGCTCGTCAAGATAATGCAGAACTTGATGAATGGTTACGAGATCAAACCGCCCGCGCTCCACAGGCGGCGCACTGACATCGCCCTGGCGGATTGTAGCTTTGGTAATCCGCGCATTTTCAAGTTTTGCGCGCGCAACTGCCAGCATTTCGCGCGACATATCAATGCCAACCGCGCTTTGATAATGCGGCGCGAACAATTCCAGCAAACGCCCGGTTCCTGTTCCAAGATCAAGCATTGCGTCAATCTGCCGACCTTTAATGGCCGTCAACATCGCGGCTTCTACAGCATCATCCGGTGCATGCAACGAACGAAGCTCATCCCAATCAGCAGCGTTTTGCGCGAAGTAATCTGCCGCACGCGCCTGTCGGTCGCGGCGAACGTTCTCGAGCCGTTCTATATCGCGCTGCATTGCGTTGCCTGTCATGTCAATATTTTGAAGTGCCGCGTCAGTCAGCGCGCGCTCAACGGTCCGGTCACCCAATCGAAACCAAGCCCATGAACCCTCTTGGTAGCGCGTCACAACACCGGCTTCTGTGAGTAATTTCAAATGCCGGGAGACACGCGGTTGGGATTGGCTAAGAACCTGAGTAAGATCACTTACTGTTAAGTCGCCGCGCCCAAGCAAAACCAGAATACGCAGCCGCGTCGGTTCACCAATCGCCTTAAAAAGCTCAGACATATGGTCAACATTCAACGACATTTTATATCCTTAGAAAGACATAAAGATATCTTTATGTGATAAAAACCTTTTATGCAAGAAATTTGATTGAATGCCTCAAAATTTTCAGGTGAAACAAACCATGACTGCTCACCCGAAACGCATCAAGGATATTCGCAACGCTTTCACAGTGCTGTTTCCGCTCGCGCCGTTCATTGATGCCGAGCCCATCCGCGATAAAGCCGGACGCGCCAGTATGAATGCAATGACTGCCGAAGTGGCGGTATGGCTCAGCGGCATTGCTCATATCAGGCACGAATACACAGATTATGATGCCCTTCTGGGAGAGGGTTATGATCGCGATACGGCGCGGTTTTTCGTGGTTGATGATATCAACGCAGTGCTGACTGATTGGCGGGCCAGCCGGTTTGTGTCTTCCGAAGAGGATTTAACCGGCGAAGTCGACAATATCGACGTTACACATTAAAAAGCCCGAAAATTCATTTTGGGCTTTTTGTCACAAACTTTAGACAAACTATTATTTTGTAAATTCAACATCCGGGGTTTCGCAAAGGTCAAGCGCTTCAAGAACATGCTCAGTTCCGTCTTCAGCAACCGCCTTCAAATCATATTTGCATTCTTCCGAACCATCAGCAATCGTTGCCACGCCACTTTCGCCACCAGCTAAAATATCGACACCGAGAATATCCTCGCCCCATGCATTCTCAGTTGATGGTGATGCATAAAGTTCGTCGATCGAAAAATCAGAGCTGTTTTTCAGATTGAATTTAACTTCTTCAGCCATGGCTGAACCTGAAAATATCAAAGATGCAGAAAGCGCTAGTGTCAGACGTGAAATCATAAAAATCCCCATTGATGTTGATATGTAGTGCCAGCGGATATGGATATTTAGACCGAAAAAAGTCAAACACTTTCTGCCGCTCTTCGGTGATAAACCATAGACAGTAGTATTATTGATAGAGCCATTGTTCAGGCAAACGAGCTGTCACTTTTGCCCCAACTTCTATAATACCCGGCTTTTCAACCCAACCGACAAGGCCTCGCCTGCGTTTTGCAGCATCCTTAAACGCCAAGGCTATGCCTTCAACATCGTTACCGCCAGCGCCTTCGGCAATTGACCGGCCTGACAAACGGCAGGGTGCATTTTGCCCATCAATTTTGATTGTTACACCGCCCTCAAAGAACAACAAAGTGCGCGGCGGCAGCATTGAAAAATTTGCTAAACCGCCAATCACAATATTGCCGCCAATCCATTCCGGCTGAATTTCAGCTATGCCCATTTCAGTGGCAGCGGCTGCCAACTCATCGAACGCCAGCAGCGAGATTTGACGTTCATTGCGCATCACAGTGCCGCGCGGATACCATGGCTCGCGCCCACCCGATTTACGCGTTTGCCCCGAATGATGGTCACCTTGTATGCCGTCGAATGTAAGGTTTAGGCTCGAAACAGGTGCGGTGATGAAGTCCTTACCAGCCGCAACGAACAGAGCATCGACCGTGCCTTCGAGCTTTTTTGCCGGAGCTATTTTAATCTCACTCAACGGTAAACCTCACTGCGATGGCCAATGGCAATAATATAAATTATGATGGTTTGATCTTCGATTTTTGCAATTATCCGATAATCGCCAACGCGGTATTTCCAAAGGCCTTTAAATCGTCCTGATAGGGCCTCGCCAATCAGTCTCGGGTTTTCACGTGCAGCGATACGTTCTCCAATAGCAATAGAAATACGCAAACGCTCGGCAACACCCAACTTTTTGAGGTCACGTTTAGCTTCTTCTTCAAAAACAACCGTCCACATCATTCAACGTGCGGCACGGCGTGATTTTTGAGGTCTTCTTGGGTGAGGCCTATTTCGGCCAATACCTCGTCAAATGGAATAAATTTAGGATTATTATTTAGCCTGCGTTCAGCCTCTACCAACAATTCAAAATCTTCCATGTATGCGACGATCGCTTCCCGCGCATAATAGCTTTTTGTCCGGCCGCTTTTGGCGGCAAGCTCGGTCAAACGTTTTTCAATATCGGGTGGAAGGCGCAGTGCGAGCATAAGCATTCTCCTTTGCTATACATGTATAGCAAATTTACTCAGCACTCAAGCGACGAACAAATTATGATTTCCAGCCCAATTTTTTTGCATGCGCTTGAACCGAGACCCGCCTGTCAGCTGAACCAGGATGCGTTGAAAACCAACCCGTTTTATCTTCTGCATCGTCATCGGCTGCCGTGTCATTAGCACCGGTCGCTTCAGCAACAATACGGTCAATCAATTCAACAAATACAACCGGGTTGCGGTTGGCTTTGATCATCAAATCGACACTACGGCGATCCGCCCGGTCTTCAAACTCGCGGCTGTAAGACATTTGTTGGAGCGCGGAAGCTTGAGCAACAACCTGATCAACCAATTGTCCGCTATCTCCAGCAATTACACCTACCATCACTGCCAAACCCGCCACGCGGTAGATCATTTGAAGTGAATGCCGCTCTTCAACATGGCCAATTTCATGGGCCAAAACACCAGCAATTTCATCATCGTTTTTAGCCGCCGCCACAAGTTCGTCGGTCATAATAATTGTGCCACCCGGCAAGGCAAAGGCATTGGCCCCGATGCGCGGGCTGGCGCGGAAAATCAATGTCAGGGGAATTCCGCCAGTATCAGCACCTTTGGCCAAGGTTTCAAACTGCGCTGTCAGCTCGTCCTGCCGCGCTTTAGGCAAAGTCGTATCGTCCATTAAAGTTGCGTCAATTGTTTGCAAAGTGCCAGCATCAATGAAGCTCACAGCAGCTGGCGGCGTGACAATGGCAGCACCCTTTGCGGCAAGTGGCACGCCATAACGGAAAATGCCCGCCACCAAAACAATTGTCGCTACGGTCAGAATGGCAACACTGCGCCACGAATTTTCCAATTTGAACACACGCGACAGAAAAGCCGTGTCACGCCCGCTATGGTCATCCAAATCGGCATCGGCGGAAGCTTCAAAAATAGCACCACTGTCAAGTTCAACACGGCGCGGAACCGACCCTAACTGCGCTGCAATCGTGATCACTTTGCTTGTGATTGAAGGCTCATTTCCTTCAAACTCAATCGTGGCGACGCCGCTTTTTATCCTCATGCGCGCGGGCACGGCGCGGGCAGACATCGGAGCGAAGTAACGGCCTTCAAACATATGCAATGCTTCCGTGTTTCTAGCGGTTACAGGCCGAAATCAATGCCTTCAATATCAAGGAACTCAGCAGTTGTGACACTGCCTTCCTTTTGGGCTTCATCAATAATCGTGTCCAGTGTCTCATTGATGGCAAATGCGGTCGATGCTGCCAAATACCGCCATGTGCGCACGGCAGCCCAAGGTCGAAGCAAACCGAGCGTGAATATAGTGGCCAGAAAGTTGGTCACCATAATCCAGACATAACGCCCGCGGCCAATAGACGAGACCAAATAATGCCCGCCTTCCAACGTTGACGCATTAAACGCAATATTGCGAACCCCGGCGGCGTAATAAAAGAATGCGAGGAAGACCAGTGGATAAACAACCGTCAACGCGGCAAAAGCAAAATCGCTGCCGCTGTTTGAACTTCCTTCAGCTATAGAACCCGCGATCGCCAAGCCAGCCGCACCGCCGACCACAAGCAATGGCACTATGTAAAACAAAAAAGTCCGGCCAAAGTTGCGATAGTGCTGTCTTAGTTTGGTTTCGGTGGTAAACTCTGCCGCGCCATATTTGGCGTTTGAACCAATATAATTTGAAGTCGCGCGGCTTGTAAAAGGAGTAAGCAACCCAAGTGTTAGCGTTGAAACAAGAGGCCACAAAACGAACGCTTTAAACGCATTCCATAGCGTACCCTCAAAACCAAAACGCACATTACGGTAGATCGTCATCCGCGCGTTGAACGATAGCGACTTGTTCACAATCCAAGGCAAAAAAATCAGATACACAATAGCAAGCAAGCCAAACAGCGGATGAACTAAATTTACGAGCACGTTGTATAAAACAAGGATGGCAACGACAATGGCACGGCCCTTAAGAATACTCACTGGATTGGCAACATAATCAAAATTATGGCCATCCACCCAAGTATTGCCGTAAAAATATTTCAGCCGCCGCACCTTGGCCCAAGGCGAGTAGATGCCGATTGTAATGATCGTCAAAAACAGATTGACGATCCAAATGCGGAAATATTCAGAGGCATTGCCAGTAAACGTAAAATCCTCAATACGGTTTCCAGTTTCAGGCGCACGAAAATCGCGCACAATATTATTGTCAACTTGTGTCAATGACAGTTCCCCAAGCACTATGCCTAGCTGACATCATGTTTGAGTCGCCTTAAAAAGCAAACGGCAAATAGAACTACTACCGCGTCAGCCTCTTATATGTCGGGCGTTTGGGGTTGACTGAATCCGGCCCGAGACGGCGGATTTTGTCAGTCTCATATTCTTCGAAATTGCCTTCAAACCATTCCACATGGCTGTCGCCTTCAAACGACAAAATATGTGTCGCCAACCGGTCAAGGAACATGCGGTCATGGCTGATTACTACCGCGCAGCCTGCAAAGTTTTCGAGTGCCTCCTCAAGCGCCGCCAAAGTCTCAGTGTCAAGATCATTGGTTGGCTCGTCAAGCAGCAGCACATTGCCGCCGGATTTCAGCATGGTGGCCAAATGCACACGGTTGCGCTGACCTCCGGAAAGCGTGCCAACTTTCTGCTGCTGGTCGCCGCCTTTGAAGTTGAAAGCGCCGCAATAGGCGCGCGCATTCATTTCATATTTGCCAAGCTTGATCACTTCCACGCCGCCCGAGATTTCCTCGTAAACAGTTTTATTCGCCGCCAGCGCATCGCGGCTCTGGTCAACGTAGGACAATTTCACGGTTTCGCCGATGGTGATTTTGCCGCTGTCGGGCGTTTCCTGCCCTGTAATCATGCGGAACAAGGTGGTCTTGCCGGCGCCGTTTGGTCCGATCACGCCAACAATGCCACCCGCCGGAAGTTTCAATGACAAATCATCAATCAGCACGCGGTCGCCATAACTTTTGGTGAGGCCCTCAAGCGTGATCACAGTGTTGCCCAAGCGCTCGGCAATCGGGATCACGATTTGGGCGTCGGTCGGTTTGCGGTCATTGGCGGCTTCCACCAACTCATCATAGGCGCGGATACGGGCCTTGGATTTGGCCTGCCGAGCTTTAGGGCTTTGCGAAATCCAGTCGCTCTCTTTCAAAAGTGCTTTTTGCTGGGCCATATCCTCGCGGCCCTCCTGCTCCATGCGCTTGGCTTTGGCTTTCAAATAAGCCGTGTAATTGCCCTCGTAGGGAATGCCCTTGGTGCGGTCGAGTTCAAGAATCCAGCCGGTCACATTATCCAAGAAATAACGGTCGTGGGTGACCATGATCACAGCACCGGGATAATTGCGCAGATGCTTTTCCAGCCAAGCAATAGTTTCAGCATCCAGATGGTTGGTCGGCTCGTCAAGCAGCAACAAATCCGGCTGGCGCAGCAGCAATTGGCAGAGCGCCACGCGGCGTTTTTCGCCGCCGGAAAGTTTTCCAACCGAAGCGTCGCCCGGCGGGCAGCGCAAAGCTTCCATCGCCATTTCAACCTGGCTTTCCAAATCCCACAAATTCTGCGCGTCGATCACATCCTGAAGCTTCGCGCCCTCTTCGGCGGTCTCATCAGAATAGTTCATCATCACTTCACTATAGCGGTCGAGAATGGCTTTCTTGGCGGCAACGCCTTCCATCACGTTTTCAAAAACGGTCTTTGTGGCATCAAGCTGCGGCTCTTGAGACAAGTAGCCAGACGTCGCGCCATCGGCCAGCCAAGCCTCGCCTGTCCACTCTTTATCCATGCCCGCCAGAATGCGCAGCACGGTGGATTTACCCGCGCCGTTCGGCCCCAAAATGCCGATCTTGGCCTCAGGATAAAATGACAAATGGATGTTATCGAGCACCTTCTTGGTGCCATAAGCCTTGGTCAGGCCCGTCATATGATAGATGAATTGGCGTGCCATGTGCGCGCATCCCGATCGCTAAAAGTGGAGTTGCGCGGCTATTAGGGGAAAGACGCCGAAAGGGCAACGGGGGCCATAGCCCAATTCCTCAACGCGATCCCAACTTGACGCAACGTCGCATTATTGCCACCCTCCTCCTGTTGCCCCTCGCGGAGAGTGCCGCCCATGTTTTTACGTTTATCATTTTTCATCGCAACTTTGCTTTTCACAGTCCCCGCACATGCAGCCTCTACCGATTACACCGAATTGATGAAAGCCGATGCGGATGGCGCTGCCGATAGCGCGTTGACTGGGCGCTATGAAGGTTCAACAATTGTCGGGCAGACGTTTTCAAAGTTTGATGAGTTGGTGCTGCCGTCAGGGCCAAGTGATGTGAAATCAAAGGCCTTCACCAAAACAGTTTCGCAAAAAGGCACGGTGAAGCGCACGCTTTATGTTGCGCCCGAGGAGCGTTCTTCACTCGACGTGTTTAGCAATTACACAGACGCTATAAAAGCCGAGGGATTTAGCGTGGTGTTTGAGTGCGAAGGCAAAGCCTGCGGAGCCAACTTCAAAGATCTGAAATACAAATGGAATGACGCGGCCTCAGTTGTAATTTCGGAGACTGCCGATGACAGGCGCAAAGCGGTTTCGCGCGGCATGTTCAGCAAAATTGTTGACCCGCGCTATGCGTTGCTGAAGCAAGGTGATGCGGGCCAAGAGACTTATATCGCTGTGTTTGCAGGCCAGAATATGGGCGGCAGTTCGGGTGATATTTCCAAAGCTCTGCGCGGTCGCGTGGGTGTTTTAATCGAGATCGTGGAACCTGGAACCCGGGAAGATAAAATCATCACGCTCACCGCCGACCAGCTTGGCAGCGGCCTTAACGCCGATGGCCGCGTGGTGATCTACGGGCTATATTTTGATTTTGATCAAGCCACCATCAAACCGGATTCGGCACCTCAACTGGAGGAAATGGTGGCCTATTTGACAGCTGAACCGAAGGCTAAAGTCTATGTCGTAGGCCATACCGACAACAAAGGCGCGCTTGACTACAACATTAAGCTTTCCACCGCGCGGGCAGAGGCAGTAAGTTCGGCGCTGGTAAAAGCAGGAATTAAAGCGGACAGATTATCCGCCAAAGGCCTCGGCCCGCTTGCGCCCTTGGCAAGCAATTTAACCGAAGAGGGTCAAGCCAAAAACCGGCGCGTGGAGTTGGTGGCGCAGTAGGAACCGCCTCTGAAACGGTTCTCTCCCCTTTAGTCACCCCCGCCTCTTGTGCGGGGGCCCAGACTTTCTTTTTCGAAACCGCACAGTTCAGCCAAACAAGCCTGTGTTCCCGCAATAAATGCGTGAATGACTAAGATTGAAATTCGCAGGACCCATCAGGCTAAATGCAATATTATAGCGCAGGCGAAAACCATTCCGCCCGCGCCACGATCAGCACCTCATTACTTAACAGTAATTGTAATCACATCTGTCGCAAGAACTGGGCCGTGAGGAATGTGGTCTTTATCGCCAAGCACCATTTGCAAAGTATGGGTTCCGGGCGTGAGTTCGATGGTCGCCTCGGTTTGGGCTTTGCCAAAATGCAAATTATTCTCGTCTTTGATGATGTTAGCATTTAGCTCATCTGCTCCATCAGGCCCTTTGCCCAAGGCAGGGCGGTCGATCAGCAAATGATGGTGACCCGAATTCGGCTTGTCGGTTCCGGCTGGCACAATCTCCATGCCTTCCACCCCGAATTTGATGGTGAGCGGGCTTGTGACAGTGTCACCGTCTTTTAAATCAGTGAAAAATACCTTGGCACCGGGTGCTGAAGGTGTTTCGCCTGCGAAAGCTGCGGCGGGCATGATGAGTGCGAAAAGCAGTGCGGTTTGAGCAAGAGTTTTCATATCTATGTTCCTTGTGAACGCGCTGAATTGTTCAACGTCTTGTATGAAACACGCCGCCAGTCTAATTTATTCAAATGGAGCGAAAGAAAAATCCAAAAGCAGAAATTGTGGCAGGGTTGGAGCAATTTTTCCCGCGGCTGTGGCGCTATTGTCTGGCTTTATCCGGCAACCGTGACCGGGCTGATGACCTTGCGCAAAACGCATGTCTAAGGGCGATCGAAAAGGCCCATCTTTTTGAGGCTGGCACGCGGCTTGATCTCTGGATGTTCAAACTCACGCAGCGGGTTTGGCTCAACGAAATCCGTGCCGATGCCGTGCGTCATTACCAAACCATGATGCTGATTGATGATATTGAAATACCCGATAATAAGCCCGATCCGGAAACAAGCCTCGTTACCCGCGATTGTATTATGCAGGTTTTAAACCTGCCTGAAGCACAACGTTCAGCCGTCATTCTGGCTTATGTTGAAGAGTTGAGCTATCGGCAAGTGGCCGACATTCTTGATATTCCTATCGGAACAGTGATGAGCAGATTAGCCAATGCCCGCGTCAAACTTGCAAGCGCCAATGAAGAAAGCCGGAGAGCGGGTTGATGAACGATAAAAACATGTTCACGAATGAACAGCTCACTGCATATCTTGATGACGAGGCAGATGCGGAACTCACCAAGAAAATTGACACTGCCCGGCTAAAGGATGCGGACATAAACAAATGTCTGGATGGTCTTACCCTGAACCGGAAAAATCTTGTTTTTGCATTTGACAGCCTGCTTGGAAGCGCACCCGCATATGCTGAAACTACAAAAAATATGTCAACTCTGGCACCAGCCTTAAGGCATCAACGCACCATTAACGGCCTGTCTTATGCAGCAGCGGCCTTGCTTTTCTGCGCGGTAGGTTGGGCTTCGGCAGGCTATTTTAGGGCCGATAGTTCTAATACATGGCAACGGCAGGCCGCCATCTATCATTCGCTTTATGTCAGCAGCACACTCAACCAAGTGCAAAATGATGCGGCTACTATGCAAGCCGAACTTTCCCGCGTTTCACTCGCGCTGGGCAAAAATATCTCACTCCAAGATCTAAGCCAAGTGAGTGAGCTTGAGTTGAAGCGCGCTCAAACGTTGGGCTTTAAAGGCCGCCCGCTAATACAAGTGGCCTATCTATCAAGATTGGGCACACCCATTGTGCTTTGTATTATGAAGTCAGGGGAAAAGCCCGATACATCTGTCAAAACACAAACTCTGCAAGGCATGAGCGCTGCAGAATGGAGCAAAGGCGAGTATGAGTTTTTGCTGATCGGCGGCACTGACCGGGACATGATTGAGCGCGCCGCAAATGCGTTTTCTAAAACGCTGTGAGACAATCTAAACCGAAATACCGCAGGCAAACCTAAAACGCCGCCTTGGCCCTAACGCTCACATCATGGGCGGTAAAATCACTGAATGCATCATTCGACCATTGTTTGGTGAACGTGTAGGCCAGCTCCGGCCGGAATTTGCCAATCATAAAATCGCGGTGGCTGACGCCGATTATGGCTTTGGCTTGAATGTTTTCCTGCTTTTCATTCTTAAGCGGCGCGTTGGATTCGTAAACGCGGTATGAGGCTTCGCCGCCCAAACTGCCGATAAAACCGCTGGCAAACGCGTGCTCCCATTCGGTTGAAATGCCAATTTGGTTGAAGCTGAAATTTTCTTTCTTGCGGTCTTCGCGCACATAGGATGTGGCAACGCTCAACCTGTCGTTTGGCAAAATCGTATAGCTGGCGTTCACATCAAGTTTCGCGGCCCAGCCGGTTTGCTGATCGTTATCATGGTGGGTGTAGCTAAGTTCCGCACGCGCGCCGAGCGTCAAAACCGGTGATACCTGATGCGAAACATCAACCGCAATACTGGGTGTAGCGGATTCAAATGCAGTCCCTTTATGCACATGGTCATACGCCAAAACGGCACCAATGCTGGTTTGCGGCGACAGCAAATAACGCGAGTTGAGAGCCAAACGCGCCGACGGGAAAAATTGACCTAACTCAAGCACAAACTCATCATATGGTATGTTATAAGTTATTCCCGCCCTTAAAGAGACGCTAGAGATCAAGCGTTTTGAGACGTAAATGGGCTTGTCCACCGTGCCGAATACGCTTGCTGAAACACCGGCTTTGGTACGGGCAGCATCGTCAATCTTAAACACACCAATATCGGTGTTGTCCGTGCCACGGTTCACATTTGTCGAAGGCTGCACATTAACATCAACGCTAAATTTTGGCGACATATCCGGCCTTAGAGATTGCGCCCGCACCAAAATCTGATCCCGCTCCGCACCCTTGTTTAAGCGCGAGGCAACATCGTCAAACATAGCGGCGGCTTTGCCGGGTTCGCCCGCTTCAACCAAACATTTGGCAATCAAATCATAGGCTGGCAAAAACAATGGCGAGCGGGCAACGACAGTTTCAGCCAGCGGCCCGCCGGAAGCGCAATCATTATTGGCCACAAGTTTGGTGGCGCGTGCAAAAGTTGAGAACAGTGATTTATCTTCAGAATTTGAATCAAGGTCTGCGGCAATTGCATCAGCAATGTCGAACCGGCCTTCGCTGAGCGCGGCAAACATCGCTTCAATACCGAGTTGTTGCGACGGTTGCTCATTGGCCAAAGCACAGCCGCTAAAGCCAACAAGGCCTCCAATCAACAATACACTGGCAGCAAGCCTGGCCCGCTTTATCAATCTGGTGAGCACCGCCGTCCCCTTGCGCGCTACCTCAATATGGGGCCTCACAGCCCCGGTGATTTAGCCTACGGCGCCACAGGTTCCGCAACGGCTGTAAAGAAGCCTTCGGTCAAACTGATGCCCGTTGCACCCGTTAGAACGCCCGCAGCTTCTTGAGCGTTGCCGCCATAAAAATTACCGGTGTAAGTGCCATTCATGTAAGTGAGATTGCTGTTCATAGTGCCGGTAAAGGTGTTGCCGGTGATGTCCGCCGGTTGCAGCCAAAGTGTATATCCGGTCGAATAGAAATCAGCCGCGCCGGGCTGGCGTATATCGAACGTCGTGGATTGCCCGGACATTTTGTTTGTATCAAAATCCGCCACCATACGCAGACCGCCCGTCGCGGCCATAGCTTGATCGGGCGGTGTTCCGTTTACCGGCGTAATATTGGTATAGAAATAGCCATTATAGGTCGCGGTTCTGGTTTTAAGGCCCATACGCAGCGGGTCGGTTGCGTTTCCAACAATAAAGTGGCCGCGTTCGCGTGTGCCGGTGCCTGTGTTGTCAAACACGTAATAGCCGAGAATTTTATGGAACGTTTGGCCGTTCTCTTCGGTCGCAACGCCCGCGCGATTGCCTTTACCGGCATTCCAAAGCGCCATACTATAAACTACGCCGTTGCCGCCGGGGTCTTGTTGGGCCTGTTCCCAAGCGTCCGCACTTGGCTTTTGATCTGAATAGCCAAAAGACGTGGTTTTGCCGGCAATCGTCACGTCATAACCACCGCGCAAATTCTTTTGAATTGTAGCGCCCGGTGCTGCCATCACGCTCTTTTTTGTTTTGGCATCGTAGGTAATGCGCGTTGCGCTTGTTTGACCAGCGGTAAGTGCAGAGCCGTTCTCCAAAGCAGCGCCCACCGTTGGCCCGTCAGTTAAAGGATCAACGATCGAGGGGTTCTTATTGACTGGAAGAGCGGCCTGGCCGCCCGTGCCACCACCGCCGCCGCCGCCGCAGCCACTCAATACCGCTACAGACAAAGCCAAAATGCTTGCCGATAAAACCTTTTCCACGCCCCTAACCCCTGCAATTTTGCGCGCTTGCATCTTTGACCGGCAAACGCGGGGCACAGCATCTTGTTGTGCTGTTTGGCCCGAACTTTGTAACTGCATATCAGGCGTGGCTTAGTATTCCGCCAAGAAGGGTGGTGAAGGAATGGTGAAAAGTCAGTCTGAATTTGACATATACGGCGGTATGTCATCATCTCACGCCAGTTTATTGAAAGAACCCAGCCCTTGCCGCAATTAACAGCTCAACTTATTAAAAGCCGGACAGGCGCTGAACTAAACGTCTATTCAAGTGATGCCACAAATCCGCGTGGCGTCGTGCAAATCAACCATGGTCTGGCCGAACATGCAGCACGTTACGCACGGTTTGCAGCGGCGCTGAACGAGGCGGGGTTTCACGTCTATGCTCATGATCATCGCGGGCATGGTGGCACCACTGGGCCGGATGCCCCTGCCCGTATGTTTGCGCCGGAAAATGGTGCGGCAAAGGTGGTGGCTGATGTAGAAGCGGTGCATACGCTGATTGAAACACGCCATCCCGGCTTGCGGGTGATCACGTTCGGGCACTCTATGGGCGGGCTCATTACGCTGAACCATGCTTTTACCCACCCGGCCCGCGCCGCAGGATTGGCGGTGTGGAACAGCAATTTTTCAGCGGGCGTTTTAGGCCGCGTTGCGCAAGGCATTTTGAAGTTTGAGCGCTTTCGTTTGGGCCATGATGTGCCATCGCGCATGTTGCCAAAACTCACGTTCGGAAGTTGGGCCAAATCCATCAAAGGCGCGCGCACAAATTTTGACTGGCTGTCCCGCGACGCCGCAAAAGTTGATGCCTATATCGCCGATCCGCTCTGCGGTTGGGATGCCAGCGTTGCGATGTGGCAGGATATTTTTGATCTGGTTTTTGCCGGAGCCGACGACAACAATTTGAAAAAGCTGCCTCGCACTTTGCCCGTTCATCTGCGAGGCAGCGGATGTGATCCAGCCAGTGATTTTGCCAAAGCCACCGAAGCACTGGCATCGCGGTTTCAGGCGCTTGGATTTCAAAACGCAAGCATTCAAGTGGACCCCCAAGGCCGCCATGAATGCCTAAACGATGTAAACCGCGATGCAGTTACGCTTGAGTTCATTGATTGGGCAAATCAAGTGGTTGCCAATTGGCAGAAGACGTAAAGCTCTGCTATCGCCTGTTTAATGAGTGAACCATCAAAACCTTTGCCGCTTTCTGGCATTCGCGTCATTGAACTGGCGCGAGTTCTGGCCGGGCCATGGGCGGGGCATATGCTTGCCGACCTTGGCGCCGATGTTATTAAGATCGAACACGCTGAGGGCGATGAAACGCGCCAATGGGGCCCGCCTTTCATCACAGGTGCGGATGGCAGCGATTTATCCCCGCCCATGGCCCGGCCAGAACTCGCGCCAGTTCAATGACGCGAATGCCAGAA
>JANMFT010000100.1:0-6104 GCA_031374255.1 Limoniibacter sp.
GTGCCCGCTGGCGGCAAGTTTTGTGAAGAACCGCCAGTTCAAAAGTATGGCTGTGCACAGCAATCCACAGGCCAAACCAATCCAAATGCCGGGTGTTTGCCATCCCAGTTTGAAGGCAAACAGATATGCGAGCGGCATACCAATACCCCAATAAGAGCCAATCGCAATCAACATGGGGGCGCGCGTGTCTTTCAATCCACGTAAGTTTCCGGCGGCAATCGCTTGCGTACCGTCAAACAAGTTGAACGCTGCGGCGATCATCAAAAGCGGCACGGCGGCCAAGAGGGTCGGCCCCAAAAGCGGATCAGTTTTTGCAAGGAAAATGCCGATCAGCATTTCTGGAATTGTCAGAAAAACCATGATCGTCAAAGCCGCAGCGCCAATTGCGGTATATAGCGAAGCGCGTGCGGCACGATCCGCATCGCCATAATTGCCGCCGCCAATGGCCTGGCCAACGCGGATTGTGGCGGCGGAAGCAAGGCCGAGCGGCACCATGAACGAAAACGAAATAAGCTGCATGACGATTGAATGGGCAGCGAGCTGCACCACGCCAAGCCAACCTGCCATGATAGATGCAAACTGAAACATCATCACTTCGGCAATTATTGTAAGGCTAATTGGCAGACCGAGCTTTAAAACAACGCCAAGCACCGGCCAATCGGCACGCCAGAACCGGACAAATATCTCATAAGCCTTGGCGCGTGCTTCAAACGCCACATAAAGCCCAACAGCAATTGCAATAAATATATTCGTAAGCACCGAACCGAGCGCCGACCCCGGCACACCCATCGAAGGGAAGCCAAACTTGCCGAAAATAAACACATAATTCAGCGCGGCGTTGAGGGCGACAGCAGCAAATGAGGCCCACATTAAAACGCTGGCACGGTCTATTGCGCCAAGGAAAGAGCGGAACGTTATGAATATCAAAGCAGGCACCATGCCGAAAGCGGCAATACGCATATAGTCAGCAGCGATGGCTGCCAGCTTTGGATCTTGCCCAAGCCATAACAATACCGGCTCAACAGCGAGCAAAGCGGGTACGCAGATCACTCCGTAACTGGCCGCAAACCACAAGCCCATGCGCGTCGAGCGGCGAACCGCCCGTTCATCGCCACTCCCGAACGCCTGCGCCACAATGGGTGATAATGCGATAAGAAATCCTGATCCGAACATATAAATCAGAAAGAAATAATTGGTCGCCAATGCCGTTGCCGCAAGCTCCGGTGCACCGATACGGCCAACCATGGCAATGTCGGTGGCATGGATCGCCATTTGCGCCATTTGCGCGCCAACAAGCGGAAGCCCGAGGCGATACAAAGCCGCATAATGCTGCCGCCAGCTGAGTTCAGGATTTGAGAAAGGCATAGGCCGAAGTGCGCTGCCTAACGATTTAAGTCAAGCTGCGAACCTAGATGCATCCTCGCCGTAATGGCGGATGTAGCGTTGCTCAATTTTGGCAACAGGCAACACAACAAACACATCCGTTGTGCCAAATTCATGGTCGATAACACAGCCTTCGCCGATCACCGCTCCCACGCGCAAATAGCCTTTGAGAAGCGGGGGGAGCGTCAGCATCGCCTGTTTCAAATTGATCGCTTCGGCGGGCATGAGATCCATTTTGACAAAGCGCTCGGGCAGTGCTTTGGCGCGCCAAGCGCCTTTTGCGCGATAATGATGGTGCATGAGCGAAAGTGCCATGGCATGCGCTGCCGGCACAGTGCCATCAAGAGACGCGCAGCCGATCATAACGTCGACTTTGTTATCGAGGGCAAACGCCCAAATGCCCTGCCACATCAATTCGACTGTGCGCTTGGAACGCCATTCGACTTTGATGCAGGTGCGTCCTACCTCAAGAAATTGCTTAGCCGGCTGGCGCGCTATCAATGAGCGAAGCGTAAATTCACTTTCTGAATAAAATCCGCCTGCGTTTTCAGCCTTTTGACTTAGCAGCATCCGCGCAGTGCCAACCAATTGGTCTGACAAGGGGCCGAGGACAGCGGTATCAAGAATTAACAAATGCTCGCAATAGGCGTCAAAATGATCCGCATCGATGGCACATTTGGCATCGCAGGCGTTACCGCGGTCTTTGAAGAACACTTCATACCGTAACGCCTGCGCGGTCAATATCTCAGCAGCACTTTTGGCAAGGCGCACTTCGATCGTGCCGATACGGCCCAAAACCAAATTGTTGACCGGCGGTAACAGACCTATTGTCTCAACATTGATTGTCATGGCGCGTCTCCATTATATGCTGCATTGCAGCCTATGACGCGCGATATAGGTATTGTCTGCAACGAAAAAATGACGGCGGGGCGTTTAAATTCAGGCAGACTACTTTTGGACACAAAATCAGCTGTTTGATACTTTTTCGCAGGCCATTGTCAGCGCGCGCGGATCAACTGGTTTTGAGAGAACCGAATCAGCACCAATAGCTTTCATAGCCGTTGCGATTTCAGCCCGGGCGTCGGCAGTTAGCACAATAACTGGTGTGCGTTTAGCGCCGGTTTCATCTTCGATACGGCGCAGGTGTGATATCGCCTCCGGGCCATCCATGCCCGGCATATGCAAATCCATCAATACCAGCGAGAATTTGGTATCAGCCATAGCAGCAAGCGCAGCTGCACCATCGGTCACGTGCGTGACGCGGTGGCCGGCGCGGCCCAGCGCGGCTGTTACCAGAAGCGCATTGATTTGGTTGTCTTCGGCAATAAGCACATGCAGCGAACGCGAGGCTTGAAGACGCGGCGCAATAGCAATACGCGATACGTTGGTGGCGGTATGAGCACCGTTTATGACACGCTCAAGCGTGGTGGCACGAACCGGTCTCACAAGATAACCCGCATATCCATCGGCCATGAGTGCGTCCAATGAACCCCGTGCGGCAGGCGTGATTAAAACAATTGAGCGCTTGGCATTGGGTGATTTATTTGTTTTCTCGTCTACTGGCGCGGTGATCAAAATATCAGCAAAGCCCGCCTGATGCGGCTCAAGCACAAATGCACCCTGACTTTTGAGTGTCGCAATCATTGCATCGCGTTCGGGCCCATCCAGACCATGTAAACGTATGGTTTGGCCCGAAAGACTTTGGTTGTGCATTTCTGCTTTTTCAGTGACCGGTAATGATAATATAAAATCAGAGCCGCCATTGGCGCGATTGGTTTGTGTGATTGCGCCGCCCATGGCTTCAGTAAGTTTCAGTGCAATGGCTAAACCAAGCCCGGAACCGGGTGCGGCGCCAGTATCGCCAACGCGCTCAAATTCTTTGAAAATGCGCAGCTGGTCGCTTTTGGCAATGCCGGGGCCGGTATCGCTAACGCGAATGTGCACCTGACCATCTGTAACTTCGCAAAACACACCAACGCTGCCCGACGGTGTAAATTTAACGGCATTATGCACCAGATTGATGAGAATTTGTTGCAACCGTAAAGGGTCTGTTTGAATATGTTCCGGCACATCCGGTGATACAAAAACGCCAATGCCGAGACCTTTTTCGTGGGCTTTGGGCGCTGAAAGTTCCACAACCGCGTCGACCAGAGTGCGCAAATCAACCGGCTTCATCGCGATGTCAAAGCGTCCAATTTCAATGGCGCTATAATTGATCAACTCGTCCATGAGGCCCATCAGCAGGGAGCCTGATTGCAAAATGGCTTCGAGATAAGAGCGCTGTTCCGGCGTCAGCGGCGTATCGGCCAACAGCTTTGCCATACCGAGAACACCATTCATTGGCGTGCGCACTTCATGGCTGACATGGGCTAAAAAACGCGCCTTCGCACTTTCAGCCGGTGCGAGTGTTACAGGTTCAAATTTGCGGACAGCTTGGGTCATGGCAAAAGCCTGCCATGCGATGCTTGCCAAATTCTTGAAATGAAAGAGAACGGCCTAGTTTGTTTGCCGAGATGGTTTCAAAAGTATTTCATCCACCAAAATCAGCACCGCACCAAGGCTGATAAAAACGTCTGCCAAATTGAAAATCGCAAAGCTCCAAACCGGCGTATGGAAATAAATATAATCAATTACATAGGCATGTTGAATCCGGTCGATAATGTTGCCGATGGCCCCTCCAATGATCATGGCCAGACCAATGCGCAAACCGGTTTCAGTTGACGGCGAACGCCAAAGATAGACCAGAGCGCCAAGCGCAATCAGCGACGTAATGATGATCAACGTTGTGTGGCTGACACCGCCTAGCATGGAAAAAGCAACGCCATCATTATGGGCACGAAGAAGCGCCAGAAATGGAATGACCTCAATCATTTGGCCAAGTTCCAATGAGCGCTCAACAATGGTTTTCACTGCTTGGTCGATGGCGACCAGAACGGCAATCAAGCCGAGTGCAATGGGCTGAGTAATTTGTTTCATGTGACTGCCAAGAGATGACGCCGCGCCTCGTAGATCATCAGAGCTGAGGCAATCGCCAAATTCAACGAATCAGCTTTGCCGGTTTGCGGTATCAAAGCCAGCGCATCGCAGGCTTCGGCAATAGTGTCCGGCAGGCCGGACTGCTCATTGCCCATTAAAATGATGGTTGGTTTGGATTTATAATCAGCCAAGCGATAATCCTTTGCGCCCGCCAAATGCGTTCCAATGATTTGGGCATTGTTGGTTTTAGCAAACGCAAAAAGAGCCTCTGGCGTTGATTTTACAATCGGCACTGCAAACAGCGAACCCATGGTGGCGCGCACAGTTTCAAGTGAAAACACATCGACGCAGTCACCCACAAGCACCACGCCTTTAATACCCGCCGCATCGGCGGTGCGGATGATGGTTCCGAGATTGCCGGGGTCACGCACACGGTCGAGTGCGATGATTGTGTCATCAGCGCCAAGCGGGCCAAGGTCGTTTAGCGTAGATAAGCGTTCTTTTATTATGGACACAACAGCCTGCGGATTATCGCGGCGGGTGATGTTGGCAATTGCTTTTTCAGGCACTTTTAACAGCGTCGCTCCCGCGTTAACCGCGCGCATAGCGAGCTTGGCGATATGCGGCTCATCCATCATGTTGCTGGCCACAAACAGGGTTTCGACGTTCCACCCGGCATCGAGCGCATCAATCGCCAGTTTTGCGCCTTCGGCCAGAAACCGCTTTTCAGCAACACGGTTTTTTTTGAGAGTCAGCGCTTTGGCCGCCTTGATATCGGGGTTGGCAAGACTGGTGATGTCTTTGATCAATCCGCGTTTTGTTTCTGTCATTTCGCCACCCATCGCGAAAACAATGAGGTTGACAGCAAACGGCCTGCGGTTTCTTCGCGGATGACGAGTTCGCCGGATTGCACTTCTCCGCCACGGCCAGCAAACGCATCACGCATCAAAGCGTGCAGCGCATAAAATGATGAGCGGATGGAATACGCCGTCAGTACAAAAGCCAGCGGATCAGGCGTTAGAATGTCGCGGCAACGGGCCACCAAAAACGGCAAATCGGCAAATAATTCCCAAACTTCGCCGTTCGGCCCGCGGCCATAAGCTGGAGGATCGGCTAGTATAATGTCGTAGAATGAACCACGGCGTTGTTCGCGCTCCACAAACAACATCGCATCTTCGCAAATCCAGCGGATTTTTGCCTGCTCCAAACCGGCCATGGCTTGGTTTTCGCGCGCCCAGCCGATGGCTTTTTTAGAGGCATCAATATGGGTGACTTCGGCCCCTGCCCGCGCCGCTATCAATGAGGCCAGCCCGGTATAACCAAACAGATTGAGCACTTTCACCGGACGGTTTGCGTTTTTGACAAGTGCTTCTTCAATCAAGGTTTGCATGTGCGCCCAGTGCGTTGCCTGCTCAGGGAAAATCCCGACATGTCGAAACGAAGTGAACCGCCCTAAAAATGGCAGGCCGTCATGCGACAATTGAAAGCTTTCACCTTGGTTCGGGTTGGCCAGTTTCCAACGGCCAACACCTTCTTCATCGGTATCGCCGGTGAAAATCGCATCGGCATGCCACTGAGATTGCGGCAAAGCTGGCCGCCAAACCGCCTGGCCTTCAGGGCGCACCACGCGCATTTGGCCATAGCGTTCAAGTTTAAGGCCGTCACCGCTGTCTATTAACGCATAATCCGGCCCGGGTTTGACTTCGAGAACCACCGGCGTACTTTCGAGCGGAAGTTCGCCCTTG
>JANMFT010000075.1:0-2626 GCA_031374255.1 Limoniibacter sp.
AATCATGGTGGCACTGCCGGAAATTGACGGGGCAACCGGGCCGATACTGTTCGGTGGCCGCGCTGACCAATCCGGCCCGTGCACAGGCTGTGAGCGGCGTTGCTCGTTCTCTGATGTCAGCCAAGGCCGCGATATGCAGTCTTGCGGTGAGCGTGCCGAAATGCTGGCAGAACGCGCCGCGCGGATGGTGGTTTTGCGCCGTACGGCCAAAGCTGACCGTAAAATTGCAACCGTCATTTACAACTTCCCGCCCAATGGCGGCGCGGTTGGTTCAGCGGCGTTTCTGTCGGTGTTCCATTCACTACACAATACGCTGACGGCGATGAAGGCCGATGGTTATTCGGTTGAAGTGCCGGAAAGTATTGATGATTTGCGCGAAGCTATTTTGGGCGGCAATGCGATGCAACTCGGCATGCCCGCTAATGTGGCTTATCGCATGCCGCTTGAAGCGCATTTGCGCGGCGAAAAGCATTTGGCTGAGATTGAAAATCAATGGGGCGCTGCGCCCGGGCGTGCGCAAACCAATGGCCGTGAATTGTTTGTTTTGGGCGCGCATTTCGGCAATGTGTTTGTCGGCGTGCAGCCTGCGTTCGGTTATGAAGGCGACCCGATGCGGTTGCTGTTTGAAAAATCATTCACACCCACGCATGCGTTTTCTGCGTTTTACCGCTATGTGCGCGAAGAGTTTGCGGCGCACGCGGTTTTGCATTTTGGAACGCACGGCGCGCTTGAATTTATGCCCGGCAAACAATCTGGCTTGTCAGGCAAATGCTGGCCAGACCGTCTGATTGGCGCGTTGCCGAACCTGTATCTCTATGCCGCCAACAACCCATCGGAAGGGACAATTGCGCGCCGCCGTTCTGCTGCAACTTTGATCACTTATTTGACGCCACCAATTGGCAAGGCTGGCCTGTATAAGGGCTTGCTTGATTTGAAAGCCGGGCTTGAGCGCTGGCGGATTTCGAAAGACATCGACTCTGAAGAGCATCGCCTGCTGACCGACAGCATTTTTGCCCAAGCGTCACGTTTAGATTTGATGCCGGAAGATGCAAAGCCCGGTGCAGATTCTGAATTGGTTTTGACCAAGTTGATTACAGACGTGACCGAATATGAAATGACATTGGTGCCGCATGGCCTGCATATTATCGGGCAAGGCGAGAGCTTTGATGCGCGCTTCGATGTGATGTCGGCTTATAATGAGGCCCATGTGGAAGCCGCCTTGCCGGAAGCCATGGTTGAGGCGATTGCCAAGGGCGAAGCGGTTTCATCTGACCGGCTGAATGATACGCAGCGCGAAACGGTGGCGACGCTTTCCAGCCTGAACGCAGCACTCAGCCGCGACAATGAAATACCGGCTTTGCTGCGGGCGCTGGACGCGCGCTATATTGCGCCGGTAGCGGGCGGTGATGTATTGCGCGCGCCAGAGATTGCGCCAACAGGCCGTAATATGCACGGGTTTGACCCGTTCCGCATGCCATCGCAATTTGCGGTTGAAGACGGTATGCGCCAAGCCAATTTGCTGGTGGAGCGTTATGCCCGTGACCATGGCCGCGCGCCGCAACGCATTGCGATGGTTTTGTGGGGCACAGATAATTTGAAGACGGAAGGCGCGCAGATTGCGCAGGCTTTGGCTTTGATGGGGGCGCGTCCACGGTTTGACAGCTTCGGGCGTTTGGCAGGCGCAGATCTCATTTCGCTTTCCGAACTTGGCCGCCCGCGCATTGATGTGATTTCAACTTTGTCGGGTATTTTCCGCGATTTGCTGCCACTGCAAACCCGTTTGCTGGCTGACGCTGCATTGAAAGCCGCTGAAGCCGACGGCGAACACGCTGACGATAATCCGATCCGCGCTCACGCTTTGGCCTATGCCGCCAAGAATGAATGTTCGCTGGAAGATGCGGCGCTTCGAGTGTTTTCCAATGCATCCGGCGTTTATGGCTCCAACGTTAATTTGCTGATTGATAGTTCGGCATGGGACGATGAGGACGAATTGGCAAACACGTATCAGGCACGTAAATCATTTGCCTATGGCCGCAATGGCAAGCCGGTAAAACAGGAAAAACTGCTGACGGATGTGTTGTCAGTGACGGATACGGCCTACCAAAACATTGAATCTGTTGAACTCGGCATCACCTCGGTCGACCATTATTTTGATACGCTTGGCGGCATTACCCGTTCAATCAAACAAGCTGGTGGCGGCGATGTGCCGGTCTATTTGGGCGACCAGACAACAGGCACGGGCAAGGTTCGCGCTCTGTCAGAGCAAGTGGCGCTGGAAACCCGCACAAGAATGCTGAACCCCAAATGGTATGAGGGCCTGCTTGCCCACGGCTATGAGGGCGTCCGCCAAATCGAAAGCCATGTGACGAACACGCTCGGCTGGTCAGCCACCACGGGGCAGGTTTCGCCTTGGGTTTACAAACAATTGACTGAGACTTTTGTGCTTGATGCAGAGATGCGCGAGCGGATGGCCAAGCTCAACCCGAAAGCCAGTTCAAAACTCGCAAACCGCTTGATTGAAGCGGGAGATCGTAATTTCTGGACACCCGACCCGGATGTCTGGGACGCCCTGCGGGCTGCAAGTGAAGAGCTTGAAGACCGCGTTGAGGGCATCATGCCGGAGGCA
>JANMFT010000288.1:0-1723 GCA_031374255.1 Limoniibacter sp.
GTGAAACCACGCCAGAGCGGCAACGCTTCGGCAGCATGATCATGTGGGGCGCAACGGCTATTTTGGCTGCAATTGCGCTATACCAAACTTTATATGTGGCCGGTTTTACAACTTCAGGTTTCAGCAATTGGCGGCCCATTCTCTATGCCTATGGCGCGTGGGGCATTGCGCTAGGGATTGCACAGGTTGTTGCCCATGGCGAACAGGGCAAGCGCGCGCTGTTCGTTTTGCCAGCGATTTTATTCACTGTGGCAATGGTGATTTTTCCGACATTGTTCGGGTTCTATATCGCGCTGACCGATTGGAATTTGGCCAGCCAAGATGGCATGAAATTTAATGGCCTCGATAATTTCTGGCAAATGCTCGGTGATCCATTTTTCTGGAATGCGATGCTCAATATGGTGTTTTATGTGGCCATGGTGCTGGTGGAATATATTATCGCGTTTGGCCTCGCTTTGCTGCTCAACGCCGAAATTCGCGCCCGCAAGTTTTTCAGGGTCGCGTTTTTGTTGCCGCTGATGTTGTCACCGGTTGCGGTATCATGGATGGTTGGTAAATCCATGATGGAAACGCGCTTCGGCCCGATTTCCAATTTCTTAAAATGGCTTGGGGTTCAAAATCCGTCTTTCTTTGGGGATGCTTGGATTGCAAAATTGACCATTCAGGCAATGGATGCATGGACGTTTATACCGTTTATCATGATCATGCTTTTGGCGGGTTTGCAGGCGCTGCCGAAGGATGTGATTGAGGCCAGCCAAGTTGATGGCGCAAACAAGTTCCAACAGTTTTGGGGCGTGATTTTTCCGCTGATGATTCCGGTTTCAATTACTGCAATCGTGCTGCGGATCATCTTCAAATTGAAAATCGCTGATATCATTATCAATGTCACGTCTGGCGGGCCGGGCGGCGCGACTGATAGCGTGACCAGTTTCATTTTCCGAGAATATCGCGACCGTTCCAATGTGGGTTACGGCACGATGCTGGCTATGACTTATCTCATATTGATCATCGTGTTCATCACGCTTTTGCTCAAATTTGTTGACCGCTGGCGGAGGAGCATAACGTGAGCGACGCCACACTAAAATATGCCGCCTATGTTGCGCCGGAAGCTGGCGCTAACGAAAAGGCGAAGATTTGGACCAGCAAGATATTCATTTATGGCGCGTTGCTCCTGTGGGCATTTATTTGCCTGTTCCCGATTTATTGGACGATAACGACCTCGTTTAAAATCGCGCCGAACGTAATGAAAGGCGCACTCGTTCCATGGTGGGATTATGCGCCCGATTGGAAAGGTTGGCGTTCAATCGGCCTATCGCCGGACACACTTGGCGATGTTTCCACTGTGCGCGAAGAGTTTTTCAAACGGTTTTTTAACTCTTTAATCGCGTCATTCGGCGCTTCGTTTTTGGCAATCATCATTGGCAGTTTGGCGGCATATGGCCTGACGCGGTTTAAGTATCGCTGGCTGTGGATGCGCAACGCCGACATTTCTTTTTTCTTTTTATCGCAGTTGATTTTGCCGCCGGTGGTTTTGGCACTGCCGTTTTTGGTGCTCTATCGTGACCTCGCTTTGCTCGACACGCTTGTTGGCCTGATCATGCTTTACACGCTGATGGTGTTGCCAATTGTGATCTGGATTATGCGTGACCAGTTTGAATCAATCCCACTTGAACTTGAAGAGGCAGCGCTTGTTGACGGGCTATCCACTTGGGGCGCGTTTCTG
>JANMFT010000302.1:0-4351 GCA_031374255.1 Limoniibacter sp.
ACAACGCTGGATTTAATCAGCCGCGGTGCATTAGCCATGGGTTTGTTTGGTATTGGTGCCGGGCTGAGCGCGAGCGCGCTTTTGAAGTTTGATGCTGCTCATATTTTGCCCGTCATTCTGAAACTCTTTGCGTTGCCGCTTGTCGCCTATTTCGCGGTAACGGTCTCTGGTTTAGGCGAAAACCTGTTGCCGACGATCATACTGTGTTGCGCAGTTCCAACCGCCATGAACGGCTATGTCGTGGCCCGGCAACTTGGCGGCGATGCCCCGCTTTATGCAGCAATTGTAACCACGCAAACGCTGCTGTCTTTTGTTACTATTCCATTTTGGTTGATGATCACAGGTGTTTGAGGCGGGCGGCTTGCTGAAAGCCGCACACGTGCCTATACCGCTGACTTTAGCATGACAATTAAATCGCCCTTCCCGCCTTTTCCCGGTCGCCATTTACTTGGCATAAAAGGCCTGTCACCGGTTGACGTCGAAGGGCTTCTTGATCGCGCTGATGCTGCGGTGGCTCTGTCACGCCAGCCCAATAAAAAAGGGGCGTCCTTGCAAGGCCGTACGCAAATTAATCTGTTTTACGAAGCCTCCACACGCACGCAGGCTTCGTTTGAACTGGCGGGCAAACGCCTTGGCGCTGACGTGATGAACATGGCCGTCGCGCAATCATCCGTCAAAAAAGGCGAAACGCTGATTGATACTGCGATGACGCTTAACGCCATGCACCCCGATGTTCTGGTGATCCGCCACGGCTCGGCTGGCGCGGCGGCATTGCTGGCGCAAAAGATGACGTGTTCGGTTATCAATGCCGGTGACGGCCAGCATGAGCACCCGACACAGGCGCTGCTGGACGCATTGACGATCCGCCGCGCCAAGGGGTCGCTCAGTGCTTTGACTGTGGCGATTTGCGGCGATGTGCTGCACAGCCGAGTTGCGCGTTCCAACATCATTCTGCTCAATTTGATGGGCGCGCGCGTTCGCGTGGTTGCGCCTTCATCGTTGCTCCCCTCCGGCATTGAGCAGATGAGCGTTGATGTGTTCACCGATATGCAGGCGGGTTTGAAAAACGCCGATGTGGTGATGATGCTGCGCCTTCAGCGTGAACGCATGTCAGGCTCCTACATCCCCTCGGTGCGCGAGTACTTTCATTTTTACGGGCTCGATGAGCAAAAGCTCAAAGCAGCCAAACCGGATGCTTTGATCATGCATCCCGGCCCGATGAACCGCGGTGTCGAGATTGCATCCAACGTTGCCGACGGACCGCAAAGCTTGATCCAGCAACAGGTAGAAATGGGTGTCGCGGTCCGGATGGCTGTGATTGAAGCGTTGCTTGAAAATGCGCGACAAGGCGGTGCAGCATGAGCACCACGATCATTGAACAGGTTCAAATTATTGATCCGTCGCGTGGCATGGATGCCATAGGCACAATCATTATTCGCGATGGCAAAATTCTGGCGGCTGGCCCCGACGCGATAAACCAAGGCAGACCGGACGGCGCTGTCATCATTGATGGCCGGGGCTTAACCGCAATGCCCGGTCTGGTCGACACCCGCGTATTTGTCGGTGAACCCGGCGCGGAACACCGCGAAACCATTCAGTCTGCTGCAATTGCTGCGGCTGCAGGCGGTGTCACCACGTTTTTCACCATGCCGGACACGTCGCCCGCAATCGACGATGTGGCAATGGTCGAGTTTATCCGGCGCAATGCTGAAGCAAACGCTTGCGTGAATGTGCACCCGATAGCAGCGCTGACCAAAGGCTTGGCAGGCGCTGAAATTTCAGAATTTGGCTTGATGCAAAAAGCAGGTGCAATCGGGTTCTCCAACGGCCACAATGCAATTCAATCTGCTCAAGTGATGCGCCGCGCGATGATCTACGCGCGGGACTTTGGTGCGGTAGTAATGGCATCGCCTAAAGATGAAACGCTTGGCGCAGGCGTGATGAATTCCAGTCTTCTTGCCAGTTGGCTGGGCCTTTCAGGCGTTCCGCGTGAGGCTGAATCCATCCCGTTGCAACGCGATGTTGCACTCGCCAAACTGACCAAGGCTGCTTACCACGCTGAGACGATTTCGTGCGCACAATCCATTGAGATCATGCGGCAGGCCAAAGACAGCGGACTTGATGTGACCGCCGCCGCTTGTGTCAACCACGCCACGCTGAACGAAATCGACGTTGGCGAATACCGCACGTTTTTCCGGCTGGAGCCGCCGCTTCGGTCAGAAGAAGATCGCCGCGCAGTGGTTGAAGCATTGGCGTCGGGTATTATTGATATGGTCAACTCCAGCCATGACCCGCAAGATGTCGAAACCAAGCGCGTACCATTCGCTGATGCAACACCAGGCGCAATCGGCCTTGAAACTTTGCTTGCGGCCCTACTACGACTTTACCATTCCAACGAACTTTCCCTACTGCGCATTGCGGAGCTGACTTCGACTGGCCCTGCTCGCCGGTTTGGCTTGGAGGCTGGCACGCTGAAACCCGGTGCGCCCGCCGACATTGCGTTGATTGATCTGGGTGAACCTTGGATTGTCAACGAGAATGAAATTTTATCCCGTTGCCGCAATACCTGCTTTGAAGGCGCGCGTTTTCAGGGCAAGGTTGTAAAAACTTGGGCCAAAGGCCGGCTGGTTTACGGGGGCTAAGCCTTATGGAAATTGTTCAAGATCTAAATGTTTGGATGGCCTTCGCTATCGGATATTTGCTCGGCTCTATTCCATTTGGGCTTATTATCACCCGCATTGCTGGAACTGAAGATTTACGCTCAATAGGTTCAGGTAATATTGGCGCTACAAATGTTTTGCGCACGGGTCGCAAAGGTTTGGCTGCTGCGACGCTTTTACTTGACGCGCTGAAAGGCACGGCTGCTGTTTTGATTGGCAAGCAATTTGGCCCCGATGCGGCCGCGTTGGCAGGCCTTGGCGCGTTTCTCGGCCACCTCTATCCTGTCTGGCTGAAGTTCCAAGGCGGTAAAGGCGTGGCAACTTATATTGGCGTGTTGCTGGGTTTGTTGCCGGTTGCAGCCTTGGTCTTTGCCGTGGTTTGGCTGGCAACAGCGTTTGCCACCCGCTATTCTTCATTGGCGGCTTTGGTTGCATCCATCGCTGCACCAATCGCGGTTTATGTGCATGGCAACATTACGCTGGCAATCCTGATTGGCCTTTTAGCTCTTATCATTTTCTGGAAGCACTGGCCCAATATTCAGCGGCTGATCGCTGGCACTGAAGGCAAGATCGGTCAAAAAGGGTGAGCGCTCAACACCTTACAGATCAACAGCGTTTTAACTGGCTGCGCCTCATCCGCACAGACCGCATCGGGCCGGTGACTTTTAAGCAACTCATTCAGCGTTTTGGCTCAGCGCAGGCCGCGATTGAAGCGTTACCTGAAATTGCCGCGCGGGGTGGATCGCTCAAAGCCGTCAAAATCGCAGGTGAAGATGATATTGCACGCGAGTTTGAAGAAGCGGCGAAACTCGGGGCGGTTTTTGTGGCGATGGGCGAACCGGAATATCCGGCATTGCTTCGGCACTTTGATGGTGCACCGCCAATAATAGCAGTGCTGGGTGATGTGTCTGCGCTTAACCAAAATACGATTGGCGTTGTCGGCTCACGCAGCGCATCAACCAACGGATTGGCTTTTGCGCGCAAAATGTCTGCCGAATTGGCCAATGCAGGGTTTGCAATTGCATCAGGCTTGGCACGTGGCATTGACCGTGCGGCCCATGAAGGCGCAATCAGCCAAGGTGGTACGATTGCGGTTTTGGCTGGCGGGCTGGACAAGCCTTACCCGCCGCAGAATTTGGATTTGTACGACCGCTTGAGGCAAGCCGAAAGCTCGTGTTTGATCTCGGCGATGCCGTTTGGTTATGAGCCGGTCGCACGGGATTTTCCGCGCCGTAATGCGATTATCGCCGGTTTATCGCTGGCTGTGGTTGTTGTTGAAGCCGCAGAACGCTCCGGCTCTCTGATCACCGCGCGGATGGCCACCGAAGCTGGGCGTTTGGTTTTCGCAATACCCGGCCATCCGGTTGATCCGCGTTCGGCTGGCACCAATGGCCTGATTAGAGAAGGTGCAGAGCTGGCACGTTCAGCAGAAGATATTATTGAAGTCGTCCGGCCTTTAGCTGCAAAAGAACCGATGTTTGTGCAACGGGCAGCGACGAACGCAGCACCTGTAGGTCAGCAACCAAAACCCTTGCCAGCATCTTTGATGCAACATGTGGATATAAAGCCGAACCCGCAAACATCCGATGATGATTTGCCCGACATGCTGTTCAGCCTGCTCGGCCCTGCCCCAACCTCCGTGGATGATTTGGTGCGCGAAAGTGGCGAGCCTGCATCAAAGGTGCAGGCCG
>JANMFT010000303.1:0-7370 GCA_031374255.1 Limoniibacter sp.
CAAGGCGGAACGCCATGATTGGGTGATGCGCAATTTGGACCTCGTTCAAATGTCACATGCCGCCCATTTGCGCCCCGCTGAAATTTCCGGTGGGATGAAACAGCGTGTTGGCATTGCACGCGCGCTTGCGATGGAGCCGAAAGTGCTGCTGCTGGATGAGCCGTTCGGCGCGCTTGATGCGCTCACCCGCGCGCATTTGCAGGATGCCGTGATGGATATTCATCTAAGGCTCGGCAACACGATGATCATGATAACACATGATGTCGATGAGGCGGTACTGCTGTCTGACAGAATCGTGATGATGACCAATGGCCCTGCTGCGCGCATTGGCGAAGTGCTGGATGTTTCGCTGGCGCGACCGCGCAAACGCATCGATCTGGCATCCGACAGGACCTACCTCAAATCCCGCGAAGCGGTTTTGAAATTCCTCTATGAGCGCCACCGTTTTGTTGAGGCGGCAGAATGAAAACCATGAAACAAAAACTTGTGATTGTCGGCAATGGCATGGCCCCGGGGCGCATGCTGGAGCATCTGATTGAACTTGCGCCAGACCAATATGACGTCACCATTTTCAACGCAGAACCGCGCGTGAATTATGACCGCATCATGCTGTCTCCGGTGCTGTCGGGCGAGAAGAGTTTTGAAGATATCATCATCCACGGCGATGGCTGGTATGTGAAAAACAACGTCACTTTGTATAAGGGCCATAAGGTTACAAAGATTGACCGTGAGGCCAAAACCGTCACCTCTGAACACGGCGAAGTGGCAAGCTATGATACATTGGTCATCGCCACAGGTTCAGCGCCCTTCATCCTCCCGGTTGAAGGCAAAAACCTTCCCGGCGTTTTGACCTACCGTGATCTCGACGATGTCACGGCCATGCTGCTCGCGGCGCAGGCGCGCGCCAAAGCCGTTGTGATCGGTGGTGGTTTGCTGGGCTTAGAGGCCGCTGCAGGATTGCGCGAACAGGGCTTGGATGTGACCGTGTTGCATATCTCGCCGCATTTGATGGATCGCCAGCTTGACCAGGCGGCGGCCTATCTGTTGCAGCGCGAACTTGAAAATCGCGGCATCAAAGTCATCTGCAAGGCTGATACCAAACAGATTTTGGGCGACAAACATGTTACCGGTGTAGAACTAAAAGACGGCACCATCATTGATTGCACTCTGGTGGTGATGGCAGCGGGTATCCGCCCTAGTGCGCAGCTGGCCAAGGATACGGGACTTACCGTCAATCGCGGTATAGTCGTTGACGGACATATGCGCACGTCCGACCCAAGCATTTTATCTTTGGGTGAATGCGCAGAAGTTGGCGGTATGTGCTATGGGCTTGTTGCCCCGCTTTATGAGCAGGCGCGTATAGCCGCTGAAACCCTTGCTGGTGTAAACGCGCAGCCTTTCGTCCACATGGACACCGCGACCAAACTTAAAGTCACCGGTATTAATCTGTTCTCTATCGGTGATTTTGCCGACGGGCCGGACCGCGAGGAAATCGTGCTGCGCGATGCCTCGGCGGGCATCTACAAACGCGTTATTTTGAGAGAGAATAAAATCATCGGAACGGTGCTCTACGGCGAAACTGCCGATGGTGCATGGTTCAATAATTTGAAGAAACGCGGAACCGATATTTCGGCGATGCGAGAGACTCTCATTTTCGGTCAGTCGTTCCAAGGGGGCGCCCCCATGACCCTATGGCGGCCGTTGCAGCCTTGCCGGATGATGCGGAAATCTGCGGTTGCAACGGCGTTTGTAAGGGTAAAATTACTGGCGCTATCACTGCCAAAGGCTTGACCACGTTGGATGGCGTCCGCGCGCATACTAAAGCGTCCGCCTCCTGCGGAACCTGCACACCACTCGTTGAAAAACTGATGGTGCTCACGCTCGGCGATGCGTTTAACCCAGCCGCCGTTGTGCCGATGTGCCCGTGCACGGATTTGGGCCATGACGAGGTGCGGCGCTTGATTGTGGCCAAGGGCCTCAAAACCATTCCCGCCGTGATGCAGGAGCTGCAATGGAAAACATCGTGCGGCTGCGCCAAGTGCCGCCCGGCGCTCAACTATTATCTCGTATGCGATTGGCCGGATATTTACGCCGACGACTATCAATCGCGTTTCATCAATGAGCGCGTGCACGCCAACATTCAAAAAGACGGCACCTATTCGGTGGTTCCCCGTATGTGGGGCGGCATGACCAATTCGAAAGAATTGCGCGCGATAGCCGATGTGGTCGATAAATTTGCGATACCGGCAGTGAAAGTCACCGGCGGCCAGCGCATTGATATGCTCGGCATCAAGAAAGAGGATTTGCCCGCAGTGTGGGCGGATTTGGGCGAGGCAGGGTTCGTCTCCGGCCAAGCCTATGCCAAGGGTCTGCGCACAGTGAAAACCTGCGTCGGGACAGATTGGTGCCGCTTTGGCACGCAAGATTCCACCGGCCTTGGCATTCGCATTGAAAAATTCATGTGGGGCTCATGGACACCGGCAAAGCTGAAACTGGGCGTATCGGGGTGCCCGCGAAATTGCGCTGAAGCGACCTGTAAAGACATTGGCGTAATCTGCGTGGATTCCGGTTTTGAAATCCATTTTGCCGGTGCGGCGGGCCTCGATATCAAAGGCACGGAGATCCTCTGCAACGTCAAAACCGAAGATGAGACCTTGGAATATATTGTCGCGCTCACGCAAATGTACCGCGAACAGGGCCGCTATCTGGAACGGATTTATAAATGGGCCAAACGCATCGGTTTGGATGAAATCCGCAATCAAATTGCAGGCGATGAAACGAGGCGCAAAGCTTTCTTTGAGCGCTTTGTTTTCAGCCAAAAATTCGCACAGGTTGACCCGTGGTCGGAACGGGTATCGGGCAAAGATAAGCATGAGTTCATTCCCATGGCCAGCCTTCAGTTGGAGGCAGCGGAATGAATATGGTTGCCCAGAATATTGCCGCGCGCTGGGTGGCGGTGGGAACGATTGACGACGTGCCATTGCGCGGGGCGCGCTGCGTGAAGAATGGTGCGATGACGATTGCGATCTTCCGCACCTCCTCCAACAGGATTTATGCACTTGAAGACAAATGCCCACACAGACATGGGCCGCTCAGCCAAGGCATTGTGCATGATGGCTGCGTGACGTGCCCACTGCATAACTGGGTGATTTCGCTGGAGACAGGGCGTGCCCAAGGTGCCGATGAAGGCGCGACATTGACTTTTCCTGTGAAGCTTGAAGGGCAGGTTATTTATTTGGATTTGGGTGGTGTTTGAAATTCTGTGTCGCCCCTCATCCGACCCTTCGGGCCACCTTCTCCCCGTAACGAACGGGGAGAAGGGGAAGAAAGACACCAAATTTTTTCAGGTCGATTCACTAAAGCTTGGCTGTAATTCTTCTGATGTTTCCTTGAATTGGATGAAGCCAACTTCTCTTCCTTCTCCCCGTTCTTTGCGGGGAGAAGGTGGCCTGAAAGGCCGGATGAGGGGCTCTACCGAACTGTGCACCAGGCTGCTTACCTACGGGATGACAGCGTGATTTTGCAAAGCGAACCAACCAAAACCACTTGCCCCTATTGCGGGGTCGGTTGCGGTGTTATCGCCGAGGTAGAAGCCAATGGCGAAGTGTCCATCAAAGGTGATCCGGGCCACCCGGCCAATTTCGGGCGGCTTTGCTCTAAAGGTTCTGCGCTTGGTGATACGCTCGATTTGAACGGGCGCCTGCTGCACCCTGAAATCAACAATCAACGCGCCTCTTGGGATGAAGCGCTTGATTTGGTGGCACTGAAATTTTCTGACGCGATCCGCGACCATGGCCCGGATAGCGTGGCGTTTTATGTCTCCGGCCAAATGCTGACCGAGGATTATTACGTCGCCAACAAGCTGATGAAAGGCTTTATCGGTTCGGCCAATATCGATACCAATTCGCGGCTGTGTATGGCTTCATCTGTTGCTGGCCACAAGCGCGCTTTTGGGGCAGACACGGTTCCCGGCACTTACGAAGATCTGGAAATGGCTGATCTGGTCGTACTGGTCGGCTCCAATTTGGCGTGGTGCCATCCGGTGCTTTATCAACGCTTGATGGCTGCCAAAGAGCAGCGCCCCGAAATGCGTGTGGTTTTGATCGACCCGCGCCGTACCATGACGGCGGACTTGGCCGATTTGCACTTGGCCATTGAAAACGATGGCGATGTGGCTCTGTTTATGGGACTGCTCACACATTTGAAACAAAGCGGCAGTTTTGACCAAGCCTATATCGATGCCCATGTGAACGGCATGGATGATGCGCTGAATGCTTCATTTTGGTTTGATGTGGCAGAAGTGGCCCGACGTACAGGCGTTGCCAGAAATGACATTGAGACTTTTTACAGCTGGTTTGCTACCACCGAAAAAACCGTCACAGTCTATTCACAGGGTGTCAACCAAAGCCAAAGTAGTACCGATAAAGTCAACGCGATAATCAATTGTCATCTGGCAACAGGGCGTATCGGCAAACCGGGCATGGGGCCGTTTTCGGTGACCGGCCAGCCCAACGCGATGGGCGGGCGGGAGGTGGGCGGCCTTGCCAATATGCTCGCCGCGCATATGGAAATTGAAAACGCTGCACATCGAAACATCGTGCAGGATTTTTGGCAGTCGCCAGCTTTGCCTCAAAAACCCGGCCTCAAAGCGGTCGACTTGTTTCAAGCCGTAGGCGACGGGCGCATCAAGGCGCTGTGGATTATGTCCACCAACCCTGTCGTTTCGATGCCGGACGCGGGCGCGGTGGAGGATGCGATCAAAGCCTGCCCGTTTGTGGTTGTGTCTGATGTGATGGCTGAGACCGATACAATACGCCATGCGCATGTGAAATTGCCTGCCACCGCTTGGGGCGAAAAAAACGGAACTGTCACCAATTCCGAGCGCCGCATTTCCTGCCAGCGCGCGTTTATGCAAGCGCCCGGTGAAGCCAAGCCTGATTGGTGGCAAATGGCGGAAGTTGGCAAGCGTATGGGTTTTGGGCAGGCGTTTGATTGGGCGTCACCTGCGCAGATCTTCGCTGAACATGCGGCTTTGTCAGGCGTAGAAAACAATGGTTCGCGTGACTTTGATATTTCCGCCTATGCTGGAATATCAGATGCAGAATATGAAAATTTGCAGCCGTTCCAGTGGCCGCAGTCCTATGGCGAAAAACCAAAAGAAACGCGGTTTTTTGGCAACGGTGATTTTTTCACACCAGATAAAAGAGGCCGCGCGATTGCCATTAACGCGCCTGAACCCAAATCAAACCACGGACTGTTTACGCTCAACACCGGTCGCGTGCGCGACCATTGGCACACCATGACGCGCACCGGTAAAAGCGCCAGATTGTCGGCGCACATGGCCGAACCCTATTGTGAACTTCACCCGGACGATGCAGCGGCTTTTGGTGTTATCGATGCGGGTCTGGTGATACTTTCAAACGAGTTGGGCAACGTGGTTTTGCGCGCGCTGATTTCACCCCGCCAGCGGAAAGGCGCGGTTTTCGCGCCGATGCATTGGAGCGATCAGAATGCTGCCAATGCGCGGATTGACCGGCTGGTTGGGCCTGTTGTTGACCCAATTTCCGGCCAGCCTGCATTAAAGGCTGGTTTGGTTTCGGTTGAGCCCTATCAACCTCAGTCTTACGGATTTGCGGTATCGGCAAAAGAGCCAATTGTTGGCACGTTTCCTTATTTTTCCAAAGCGATTGCCAGTGACGGTTGGCGATCAGAATTTGCCTTTGCAACCATGCCTGACGATTTAGAAACATCTTTGCGCAAGATGTTTGGCGTTGGCACTCACGCAGAACTGATTGCTTACCACGATAATGCTTTGGCACAGCAGCGCTTTGCGTTTTTTGAAGGCGAGAAACTTATTGCGGCAGCTTTCTTATCGCGGGATCCCGTCACCGTTTCGCGGAGTGTCGCTGCAGCTGATTTGGCCCGCGATTTTACCAACCGGCAGTCGCGCTTTGGCGTCATTGCCACACGGCCCAGCTTTGACCAGCCTGATCCCGGCGCGCAAATTTGCGCCTGTTTCGGCGTCGGTGCCAACCAGATTACCGCTGCCGTTAAAAGTGGATGTTTAAGTGTTGAGGCGGTCGGCAAAGCCACGTCTGCCGGCACCAATTGCGGTTCATGCAAAGGCGAAATCCGCAGCCTTATCGCGGGCCTATACGAGAGTGAAATTCAAAATGTACAGGGCATTCTAGAGCAACAAGACATCATCTGAAATCCGCGAATATGCACTTGTAAATTTCATCATATAGCAGGGTAAAAGCTGCACTTTCAAAGCGGCTAATATATTGGTGTTTCCATCAAAATCAGAGTTCTGACCCTAGCTCACTTCGAATTTAAGTTTAAGACCGCCTCAACAGCCCACGAACCAGTGACACCAAAAGCAAAATTATAAATACCCCGAACAGAACTTGCGCGATGCCAGCGGATGTTCCGGCAATGCCGCCGAAGCCTAAGACACCGGCAATGATTGCAACAATCAGAAATACGAGCGCGTAGTACAACATTTGAACACTCCATGTTTTGCCAGCAGGCCAACGAACCAGCGCTGACGATTTGATTACACTCAGATAATTCGCAAACCACCGGAAAGTTCCATCGCGGGAAATTTCTATGCCGATAAATTCGGGAACCAATTGGCACCACCTGCGTTGGCAAACGAAGGCTTTATAAAACCCGCCAGCATGAGGGAACATCAAAATGACATTTGCGTTCACACAGCCAGACACATTCCAATCCGCGCTTGGTGCAATTTATACCGGCCAAGGCACGCATTTCGCGGTGTTTTCTGCCCATGCAGAGGCCATGGAACTTTGTATGTTTTCTGATGATGGCAATGAAGAAATCGCTCGGCTGCCAATGCCAAAGCACGAGGGCGATGTATTCTCCGGTTATGTGCCGGGTGTGCAGCCCGGGCAGCTCTATGGATACCGGGCGCATGGCCGTTATGAGCCGGAAAACGGCCACCGTTTTAACCCGAACAAATTATTGCTTGACCCGTACGCGCGCCAAATAGCCGGCGAGCTCATATGGGATGATGCCCTGTTTGGCTATGATGTTTTGGCGGCAGATGCAGACCTGACACTCGATGAACGCGACAGCGCGCCGTTCATGGTGAAAGGCGTTGTGGAAGATCCGGCTTTTGATTGGGAAAGCGATGAGGCGATACGCCATCCATGGACATCGACTGTCATCTATGAGTCCCATGTGCGCGGGCTGACAATGCAGCATCCCGACGTGCCAGACGATTTGCGCGGCACTTATGCGGGCATGGCCAGCAAACCCATTATTGAACATTTGAAAAAGCTTGGAGTAACCACCATTGAATTACTGCCGTGCCAGTTTTTCTTGGATGACCGCGGCCTTCTTGAAAA
>JANMFT010000328.1:0-2873 GCA_031374255.1 Limoniibacter sp.
GGTATGCGCGGGCCAAAACCTTTGAATGTGTTTTTGTTCGCACGATTTGTTTTGCCGTTCATTACGGGCGCAATGACACTATTTTATATTTTCGGCCTTGGCGGGTTTCCCGAACAACCGACTTTTGTTCGCTGCTTTATCGGCCTGATAGGAGCGTATATTGGCTTTTATCTGCCAATTATTTATATCAGCAATGCAGCAAATAAACGCAAAAACGGCATAAAACGCGCATGGCCGGATGCCCTCGATCTCATGCTTATCTGCGTGGAATCAGGCATGTCAATTGAGGCATCAATGCGCCGTGTGTCTGATGAAATTGGCTTGCAGTCTGTTGATTTGGCTGAGGAGTTGGTTCTGACCACCTCTGAATTGTCATTTTTACCTGAACGTAAAATGGCCTATGAGAACCTCTATCAACGCACGGGGCTTGATAGCGTTAAAAGTGTGATGCAGGCTCTTGTGCAAGCCGAAAGATACGGTACGCCAGTTTCTCATGCCTTGCGGGTGCTGGCCGCTGAAAGCCGTGATACCCGAATGAACGAAGCAGAAAAAAAGGCAGCAGCTTTGCCGCCGAAACTGACAGTTCCTATGATTATATTTTTCCTGCCGGTATTGTTTGGCATCATCCTTGGACCTGCCGGCATTACGATCGCCAATCAGGGCGGTATATTCGGCGGCAATTAACAGATCAAAAAAAACCCGGCAGCAATGCCGGGTTTTTACATTGTTGAAAAAACTGCTAAGATTTTGGCTTGTTCTTATCTTCGCCTTCGATATCGGCCCATGTGTTCTGTTGAGACATAATCTCGCGCAAATATGCGACATTTTCTTGGGCCTGCTGTGGGGCCAGTGATTGTGAGGCTATCTCAACAGCCTCGTCATACCGGCCTTGTAATCCCACGATCATCGCCAGGTTCTGCCGCATCCTGTTATCCGCGCCCGGCAATGCCATAGCCTGACGCAAGTAGGTTTCAGCTGTTTTCAAATCGCCTTCAAGAACATATGACATACCCAGGTTTGAAAGCACACTTGGCTCGTTAGGCTTAATATCAAGGGCCTTACGGTAGGCTTCACGGCCGGCCGCAGATTGACCAAGCTGGTCGAGAATTGCGCCTTCGGCAGACAATAATTTCCAATCCGGGCGCTCCGGTGTTTGGGCACGCCGGATGGCATCCAACGCGGGTTCGAGTTGCCCGGCGCCCGCCAGAGCCTTGCCATAAGCCGCCAGCACATCCTGATCCTTGGAGTGGCTGATCACCAATTGTTTCATAACGGCCAATGCTTGATCATTGCGACCATCAGCGCGCAGCGCATTTGCAAATGCCAATCCATTGGCTTTATTGGCGGGGTCTTTTTCATAAGCCGCACCGAGCGCTTCAATCGCACCGCCCAGCTGGCTGCCTGACATTTGATCTACCGCGGCATTCTGGCGATTGACTGAACCTGTCGACATTCTGTCTTTGGCACAACCTGACAAGGCTGTTGCGGAAAATAATGCCAAAGCAATCATATATTGCCGGGCAGATGGATTTATTGGCGATTTCATTTTTGGTCCCCGCCATAACAGGCGCGCATGCTGCTTCGTTCCCAAATAAGTATTTTGTTAACCCTAATGGAGTGTTAACGGCGGAGCTGGCCAATACGATTGAACACGCTTGTTAGAGAAAAAAACCATGCCGCTGACTTTAACTGAAAACCGAGAAGACCTGGCCTTACCGGTCTGGATTGTTGAAGGCACAGATCTGCCGGATATAGTTCCGGGTTTTGCCCGTCAGTTTGCAGTTTCATGCGGCTTTTCCGGTAAGGCAGGCGAGAGCCTTTTAGTTCCCGCTGAGAATGGTGGAATTGCCGGACTACTATTTTCAAAAGGCCAAAACCGTCAAGATCATGAGGCTGCAATATTCGGCAAATTGGGTGCAAATCTGCCCAAAGGCAATTGGTATATTGTTAACGATTTAAGCGCCGGTGCCGCAGCTTTTACAGCACTCGGCGCTTATGTCTTTTCCCGATACAAAAAAGATACCACGCCGGATCGCAGTCTGGCTGTTGGTGCGGCATGCAACGAGGCTTTGCGTATTGCAGGTGCCTGCTGTTACGTCCGTGACCTCGTCAACACCCCGACCAATGATATGACGCCTGAACATTTGGAGGCCGAAGCCCGCGCCTTGGCAAAAAAACATGATGCTGAATTTTCAGTCATCACAGGCGGCGATCTGCTCACCCAAAACTTTCCAATGATCCATGCTGTCGGCCGCGCGAGCAATGTTGCGCCACGGCTGATCGACATGGTTTGGGGCAGGGTGGATGCACCAAAAGTCACGCTGGTCGGTAAAGGCGTTTGCTTTGATACCGGCGGCCTCGATATCAAACCGTCTTCGTCAATGTTGCTGATGAAAAAAGATATGGGCGGCGCTGCGCACGTGCTAGGTTTGGCGCGCATGATTATGGAGGCGGGGCGCAATGTGCGTCTGCGTGTGCTGATACCGGCGGTTGAAAATTCAATTTCAGCCAATGCCTTTCGCCCGGGAGATGTGTTGGCCTCGCGCAAGGGTGACACCGTTGAGATTGGCAATACCGATGCTGAAGGCAGGCTGGTTTTGGCCGATGCGCTTACTTTGGCCGTTGATGACAAGCCGGATTTGCTCATCGATATGGCCACCCTGACAGGCGCTGCCCGTGTGGCCCTCGGCCCTGATGTTATCCCGTTTTATACCGGTGATGACGGCCTTGCTAACGAACTTGCGATGCATGCCAAAACACAAGAAGACCCAGTCTGGCGTATGCCGCTTTGGAAGCCATATGCTGCCAAACTTAGCTCCAAAATTGCCGATACCAATAATGTTACAACCGATGGTTTTGCCGGCTCCATCACA
>JANMFT010000382.1:0-12078 GCA_031374255.1 Limoniibacter sp.
TGCGCTCAAACGCTCTATGCGTTGGGACGAGGAAAAATATGGCTGCGAGTATGATCTTGATGTTTTCAACATTGTTGCGGTGTCCGATTTCAATATGGGTGCAATGGAAAATAAGGGTCTCAATATATTTAACGACCGCTATGTTTTGGCAGATTCAGATACAGCAACAATGTTGAAAACATCAAGATCATACTCGCATCCATATTTTTCCTCGTCCCAACGCATAGAGCGTTTGAGCGCATCCATTGCATAGGAGGTTAGGTTTTGCTTGCCATGCTCGGTGTAAATTCCAAGTGTGAGTTGTTTGCCTGACATTGTGGTAAATTCGTCCGCGCTCAGCGCCAAATCACCGGCAATCAGCGCAAACAAATAAGCCGGTTTCGGCCATGGATCATACCAAACTGCATAATGGCGACCGTTTTCAAGTTCACCCGTTTCAACGCAATTTCCATTGGAAACCAAAATCGGCGCGGCTGACTTTTCGGCCTCAACTTGCACCATGAAGATGCTCATCACATCAGGGCGGTCGGGATAAAACGTAATCCGCCTGAACCCCTCAGCTTCGCACTGTGTGCACCAATTGCCGCTGGATTGATAAAGCCCTGACAAAGCCGTGTTGGCCGATGGATTGATTTCGGTTGTAATTTCCAGCGCAAATTCATCTGGCGCTGATTTGATCATGAGCGTCGTGTCGGTCAAACGGTAATCTTGCTCTTTAAGCGCCACGCCATCCATCAAAATACGCAAAAGCTTCAATTGCTCGCCATCAAGCACCAAAGCACCGGGTGCGGTGCGCTTGATCGTTAGCTTGGAAGTCACAATTGTAGCTGTTGGGTGCAGCACGAAATGCAACGTCACCGCAACCACACTAAAGGGATAGGGCGCATAGTCGACAAGGCGGATGGGTGTTTCAGTTGCCATGAGGTTCACTCGATAAATCAGACCATTGCCGTAGAACGGCTTCCTGCGCACGGCAAGTTTGCATTTTTGTAGGTAGACGAAACATCCCGCGCAATTGATAGTCGCCGCAAATGCTCGCCCCTGATCCAAAACCGCTTCGCGGTATTGCGCTTAAAGTCACATCCGTTGTTGCCTTCACGATGATGGCGGCATTGATCAAGGCTGCGGGCCGCGTTCCGCCCGGAGAAATTGTATTTTTTCGTTCGTTCTTCGCCATATTCCCGATTATCTTTTACCTCGTGTTCACAGGCACTTTTGCAACAGCCCTTAAAACACAAGACCTGTTTGGCCATATCTGGCGCGGTTTTATTGGCGTGAGCGCAATGGGCTTTGGCTTTTATGCGATCACGCGCCTTCCGCTGCCGGAAGTGACAGCGCTTGGCTATGCGTCACCATTGTTCGTGGTTCTGCTCAGCGCCGTTTTTCTGCGCGAGAAAGTTCGCATCTACCGGTGGTCAGCTGTTCTGGTAGGCCTCATTGGTGTGATTATCATATCCTGGCCGCGCTTGACTGTGTTTCAAACATCACTTGGGCTTGATGAATCTTATGGCGCACTCGCCACGATTGCTGGCGCGTTTCTGGCAGCAGTTGCGATGCTGATCGTCCGGCGCTTGGTGAAGACTGAAGAAACACAAACCATCGTTTTGTATTTCTCGATTTCTGCCAGCCTTTTTGCGCTTATCACCATTCCGTTTGGTTGGGTCAGCCTCAACCCCGCCCAGATCATGATGCTGGTGACTGCGGGTATGATCGGCGGTGTCGCGCAGATTTTGCTGACCGAAAGCTATCGCCACGCCGAAGCATCAGTGCTTGCGCCCTTTGAATATGCGTCGATATTGCTGGCCATCATCATCGGTTATTTCGTGTTTGCTGAAACGCCAACGGTCTACACTTTGAGCGGCAGCGCGATTGTTGTTGCAGCGGGCATTTTCATTATTATGCGTGAGCGTGCCTTGGGCCTGCAACGCGGGCAGGCTAAGGCCGCGGCACCTCCGCAGGCGTGATCGCGGTGGCGATAAATTCGCCCTGCTTTTCCGGCGCGGCTCGTTTTGTCATCCGCCACAGCGGAAAAACAAGATAAATCAGATAGCCAACCGCGAGCCAAATAAACAAAGCGCGGTAGCCATAAGCGTTGATTGCAAAGCCCGCTACAAATGGCCCCGTGATTGAGCCTATCCCATATGTCACCAGCATGGTGCTCGACAGGCTAACGCGTGAGCCTTGCGCCGCATGGTCATTGGCGTAGGCCACGTTCAGTGCATAACCAGGGTGCAACGTTGCGCCAAAACAGAAATACAAAATGCCAAGCGCAACCGGCGCAACCGGCATCCACGATACAGTGACGATCGAAAGAACCAATCCCGCACCGCCAAGCATCGCCATGACAATACGCCGGTCAATAAAGTCTGAAAGCCGCCCGATTGGAAACTGCAGGATCAATCCGCCCATGGTTCCGCACATCATCAAATTGGCGATTCCGGAGCCGGTGTAGCCGTTGACGTCTGCAAACAGAGCTGCAAAGCCCACCCATGTGCCAAACAAAATTCCCGAGACCACATTTCCCACTGCGGCGGCAGGCGAATTTTTAAGGACTCCGGCAAAATCCAGCTTCACACTCGTTGGCAGTTGCGGCGGAATCATACGGGAAAAATGCACCGGCGCAATAGCTGCCCAGAAGCACAGCGCCCCGACGAGAAACAACGTCATGTGAAGCGGGGTCGACAACGGCAGCAAATATTGCCCGCCAATTAATCCAATCAGACACGCTATCATGTACCAGGAAAATACCAGTCCACGGTTTTGGTTTTCACTTCTTTCATTGAGCCAACCTTCTATCAGCGAATAAGCTCCCGCTGCACAAAACCCAGTCATGGCGCGAAACAGTGCCCAACTCCACGGGTGCACAAAGATGGCAATCAACACCAGCGAGACGCCCATGAGGCCAAGCATCAACATAAATGTACGGATGACGCCGAGCCGCATGATCAAGCGCGGTGCAAGAACACACCCGACTGTGAACGCTGTGGCGTAGGCCGTGCCGATGAGGCCAATGGTGGCTGGCGACCAGCCTTCGGCATGGGCGCGCAATGGAACCAGCAAATTGCCAAGGCTGATTCCCGCCACCATAAAGAAAGCAGACAGCAAAAGCGGGGCGACAGCGCGGATCGGAGCAAGCATGAGTCGGGCAACCTCTCGCACCCAAAATTGCGCTTTCAGCATTAAGCCCGATAGTCTTGTTGCGACGGTTTCAACTTTCTCAAACTTAATTTCATCAGTCTGAAATTTCCCTCATTGTGAGGAGCGCGCTTGAGCGAAGCGAAGGCAAGCCTCGAACCACGCAAAAAAGCACGTAAAGACTTTGCGTGGTTCGAGGCTCGTTTCACTCGCTCCTCACCATGAGGGAGATAGGTGCTACACCTGTTAAACTGTATTTTTGAGGCGCGTTTTGAGCGACAGCCAATCTGCCCAAGCCAAGCGCTTATGTGCAGGGTTCCGCAATAGATAAGCCGGATGCAGCGTTGGCAGAGCAGGAACAGTGCCAAGTTCCGGCAGGCTGAAATCTATCCAATTGCCGCGCAATTGCATGATACCAGCTTTGGTAATTAGCATAGTTTTAGCCGAAACGCCCCCGACAAAAACAATGATTTCTGGCTTGGCAAGTTCAATCTGCCTCCGGATAAACGGCAGGCATTGCGCGCTTTCTTCCGCCGTTGGCGGGCGGTTGCCCGGCGGGCGCCAATAAATCGTGTTGGCGATGTAAACGGCTGAACGATCCAGCCCAATGGCTTTCAGCATTAAATCCAGCAACTGGCCGGATTTGCCAACAAATGGCTTGCCTTGGATATCCTCATCGCGCCCCGGCGCTTCCCCAACCAGCATCACGCGTGAGCCCGGCACACCGTCGCTGAACACCACTTGCGTTGCCGTTTTTTTCAAGCCGCAACCATCATAGGCCTCGATCATTGTTTTGAGTTCATCTAGCGTTTTTGCCGCTGATACATCGACGTCTATAATAACCGGCGGACCCAGTTTCGCCGTCGCTACACTTGAAGCAATTGCGACTTTCGCAGCCTCAACCACCGCCTTCACCTCCGCCAAGCGATTGACCGGCTCATCCTGCAAAGGTGTATCCACGCCCGCTTCGAGATAAAAGCGGACAATATCAGCAGGGCGCATTTGTTTAGAACTATTCATAGCTTTGACCTAGCGCCAAACCGCCACTTCGCCAACAAACATTTGAGTTCCGCTGCAAACGTCGCATTGCACCATTGCGGCAGTGATTTATTATGGCAAAGAGAAATCAAAGAATTTGAGCTTTAAGGGCATCATAATGGCTGAGATGGAACTGGAACCGCGCGAAAGCATGGAATTTGATGTGGTCATCGTTGGTGGCGGGCCCGCCGGTTTGTCAGCTGCCATCCGCCTTAAACAAATCAATGCGGAGCTTTCGGTGGTTGTGCTCGAAAAAGGCTCAGACATTGGCGCGCATATCCTATCAGGCGCGGTGGTTGATCCTGTCGCGGTTGATGATTTGCTGCCCGGCTGGCGAAACGAAAGTGACCATCCATTCCGCACACCCGTGACCGAAGATCATTTCTTTGTGCTTGGGCCTGCAGGTTCGCTGCGCCTGCCAAATTTCGCTATGCCGCCTTTGATGAATAATCATGGCAACTTCATTGTTTCGCTTGGCGAAGTGACAAAATGGCTTTCCACCAAAGCCGAAGAACTGGGTGTTGAAATCTATCCCGGCTTTGCGGCCGCCGAAGTTTTGATCAACGATGCTGGCGCGGTCTACGGCGTTGCCACCGGCGATATGGGTATTGGTCGCGATGGAAAACCCACATCCAACTTTGCCCGCGGCATGGAACTGCACGGCAAATACGTCTTGTTCGGCGAAGGCGCGCGGGGCTCGCTCACCAAGCAGTTGATCGAACGCTATGGTCTAAGCGAAGGCCGCGAGCCGCAAAAATTTGGTATTGGTCTCAAAGAACTATGGGAGATTGATCCGACCAAATCAAAACCCGGTTTGGTACAGCATTCGTTCGGCTGGCCTCTCGGCATCTCCACTGGAGGTGGCTCGTTCTTATATCATTTAGAAGGCAATAAGGTCGCCGTCGGCTTCGTGGTGCATCTGAATTACAAAAACCCTTATCTCTCGCCGTTTGATGAATTCCAGCGCTTCAAAACCCATCCGGCCATTTCTGATGTGTTTGAAGGCGGCAAGCGCCTCTCGTATGGCGCTCGCGCCATCACCGAAGGCGGATACCAATCCGTGCCACAACTCGCTTTCCCGGGTGGTGCATTGATTGGTTGCTCAGCTGGTTTCGTCAACGTTGCCCGCATTAAAGGCAGTCACAATGCCATGCTGTCCGGCATGCAGGCTGCAGAACATGCTGCTGCTGCACTAGCTGAGGGCCGCGCGCAGGACACGCTGCAAGGCTACGAAGACGGCTGGCGCTCCAGCGCGATAGGTAAAGACTTAAAACGCGTCCGCAATGTTAAACCGCTCTGGTCAAAATTTGGCACGCTCGGCGGCGTTGCGCTCGGCGGCCTCGATATGTGGATCAACACGCTTACTGGCGGCTGGTCACCGTTCGGTACGCTTAAACACGGCAAAACCGATGCGGCCTCGTTGCAACCTGCTGCCAAGTTTAAGCCGATTGATTATCCGAAACCCGATGGTAAAATATCGTTCGACAAATTGTCATCCGTGTTTCTATCCAGCACCAACCACGCCGAAAACCAGCCAATCCATTTGCAGCTTAAAAATCTTGATCTGCAAAAATTATCAGAGCTCGCGATGTATGCGGGGCCGTCAACCCGTTATTGCCCCGCCGGCGTTTACGAATGGGTCGATGCCAAAGGCAACGCCATCCCCTCAATCGACATGACCAAATCGCCGGAAGGCGCAAAGTTCGTGATCAACGCGCAAAACTGCGTCCACTGCAAAACCTGCGACATCAAAGACCCTAACCAAAACATCAACTGGGTCGTGCCGCAAGGCGGCGAAGGTCCGGTCTACGGCGGGATGTGATGGGTGCAAACGAGTCGGCGCTACTGAAACGCCGTCTCGTTAAACGACCGCAGCTTCCGGCTATGGAGCCGCTCCATCGGCATTTGGCCGAGCTTTTCCAGCGCCCGGATGCCGATTTGCAAATGCTGCGCGACTTGACGCTTATAAAACTCGGAAGCCATACCGGGCAGTTTTAATTCGCCATGCAGCGGTTTGTCTGAAACGCAGAGCAGCGTTCCGTAGGGCACACGAAACCTGTAGCCATTGGCGGCAATCGTCGCGGATTCCATATCAAGCGCCACGGCGCGGCTTTGCGACAGGCGTTTGACTGGCCCGGTCTGCTCGCGCAATTCCCAGTTACGGTTATCGATTGTTGCCACAGTGCCGGTGCGCATAATGCGTTTGAGTTCATAGCCGCTAAGGCCGGTCACTTCGGCAACGGCTTCTTCCAGCGCAACCTGCACTTCGGCTAGCGCCGGAATGGGTATCCAGATCGGCAAATCAGCATCCAGCACGTGGTCCTCGCGCACATAAGCATGCGCCAGAACATAATCGCCAAGGCTTTGTGTGTTGCGAAGGCCCGCACAATGGCCCAACATCAACCATGCGTCAGGCCGTAGCACAGCGACATGGTCGGTGATGGTTTTGGCGTTGGATGGCCCGACGCCGATATTGACCATCGTGATGCCTGCCGAACCTTTGCGAGCCAGATGATAGGCCGGCATTTGCGGCAGCCGTGCCACGGGCGTTCCTTCGCTCGGCTCGCTTTGGCCTGCATAGGTGATACAGTTTCCAGGTTCAACAAAATGCGTGTAGCCACCGCCGCCCTCAGCCATCAAACCGCGGGCAAAAGCAATGAATTCGTCGATATAAAACTGGTAATTCGTAAACAGCACGAAATTTTGAAATTCATCGGCCCGCGTCGCAGTGTAATGCTGTAATCGCGCCAATGAATAATCAGTGCGCGGCGCGGTGAACTGCGCCAGCGGGCGAACGCCTTCCTGCTCCACATCAATCTCGCCATTCACAATATCATCGTTCATGACATTCAAATCAGGCACGTCGAATATATCGCGCAGCGGGCGCCCGATACGGTCAGAGAAATTTGCATCCACGTGCGTGTCTGCCGCAACCGCAAAGTGGATCGGGATTGGCAATTCTGATTCTGAAATCTCAAACGCCACACTATGATTGGTCGACAGCAATTGTAATTGCTTGGTCAAATAATGCTTGAACAAATCAGGGCGCGTGATGGTCGCTGAATAGATGCCCGGCGATGACACGTGGCCGTAAGCCAGCCGGCCGTCAATGCGGTCGTAGCGTGTTGTCTGCATAGTGATTTGCGGATAAAACGCCCGAAACCTCCCAAGCGTGTCTGGCCTTCCGGAAAGTTCCGCCAAAGCCGCACGCAGAAAGCCCGTATTGCGGTCGTAGAGCGCCCTGAGAGCAGCCACGGCATCGTCGGGTTTATGAAAAGATTGGGGTGAGAAAGGTTCCGGCGTGCGGATTAGGTCAACAATGTCGTTCATGGTTTCCTATAACGATGAATTGTGACAAGCGCGAGAGGGTTTAGTGATTAAATTTCAGGCATTGCGCTCAATTGACACAACGAGGACCAGACCGGCACCGGAAAATTTAGGGCCGTTTTCAGCTTTCATCATAGTCACAGCCAAAACCGGGCCAGTCATCATCATCACCAGCAAAGATGCGCGAAACGCAGCAGCCGAAATTGAGGCGGTATTTTTGATCATTGTGGTCATGGTCATATCCTCAATACGATGTCCGGTTGCAGGCAGGATGAAACTGGCTGGAGCAGGTTCTGGAAAACCGGTCTGATTTTTCCGCTTGCACGATGTTGGCAAAGCCAATCCCGAACAGCATTGAAGCCAGGCAAACAAGTATGAACCTCTGAAACAACATCATTTTTCCCCGTCGATGAAGGTACATTACGTGTTGCGCGCTGAACCAATCCTGAGGGATGCGTTTATGTGGCGTTCAGCTTCGTGAATCATGCCTTACTGGAAAGCTTCGGCAGCACGGCCTATGTTGGATGAGACACGCTAGGAGAATCGCATCATGAGCCAACCGATCGATCTTTATTATTGGCCAACGCCCAATGGTTGGAAAATCACGATCCTGCTCGAAGAATTGGGCGTGCCATACGATGTCAAATACATCAACATTGGTAAAGGCGAGCAGTTTGAGCCTTCTTTTTTGGCGATTTCTCCCAATAATCGCATGCCTGCGATTGTTGACCATGACGGCCCTAGCGGCCTGCCGATTTCGGTTTTTGAGTCGGGTGCCATCCTGCAATATCTAGGCCGTAAGTTCGGCCAGTTCTATTCCAGCGATGAGCGTGTGCGGGTTGAAGTGGAACAATGGCTATTCTGGCAAATGGGTGGTCTTGGCCCAATGGCCGGTCAAGCGCATCACTTCCGCCAATATGCACCGGAGAAAATTGAGTATGGCATCAACCGATACACCAATGAAGTGAACCGGCTTTACGGCGTAATGAACAAGCGCTTAGCCGACCGTGCGTTTCTGGCCGGTGATTATTCCATTGCTGATATGGCCTGCATCGGTTGGGTTGTTCCGCATGAGCGCCAAGGCCAAAACTTGGATGATTTCCCGAATTTGAAGCGCTGGTTTTATGCCCTCAAAGCCCGCCCCGCTGTCGAACGGGGGCTGGCGGTCGGCAAAGATATGCGGTCAGCAGTGCCTTTGGCCGAAGATAAAGAAGCTCAAGCGATTTTGTTCGGCCAGAAAGCGCGTTGATTAATGTTTGGGATCAGCGTTTGGGCGGTGACTTTAGCGCAGTTTGTTCACCATCATACAAATCAGCGACTATGCGAGAACCGTCTTTGGCAATCCAAACAATGGAATACGCAGCGCCGGTAGCTGGCACGATTTCAACATTATAGCACTCCCAGTCTCTTACCGGCGGCCAAAGCGAACAATATTGATTGCCACGCACTTCCCATTTGCCAATGGAAGATGGCCCATCACCAAAATAAATGGTTGTTCCATCCGCCGCAAAATATTGCCGCCATGGCCGGTAAGTTTTACTAGCTTCAAATGCAGTGCGCCCTGACAGGGCAGCCTGAATATCGCTGGCGTATGCGCCAGAAATAAATGCGCTAGAAACAAAAAGGGCCAGCGCTAGTGCAGCGCCAGCCTTCAGTAAGCGGTTCAAAATGAGCAATTACATTTTTGACCAAGTTTGTGTCTTGCAAAGAACGCCAAGCACGCAGCCCTTCATTTTCATGGATGAGCCGGTTATTGAGGCTGAGCCCGAATAGGTTTTGTCATTTGCGGGGTCGGTGATTGAACCCTTATATTTAACGCCTGTGCCGGACATTTTTCCAATTTGCTTGCCTGCATGTTTACCGGTTTTAAGCGTAACGCAAAACGCAGCGCCGCAAGATGAAATAGCAGCAGTTTCGCCGCTTTGCGTTTTCCAGTTGCCTTCAATCGGTTCAGCAGCCCAAGCAGCTGATAGGCCGAAAGCAAATAAGGTGGCAGTTGCCAAAAGTGTTTTACGAAGCATTTTGAGTTCCTCTCCCCAATGAGCAGAGACTTTCCTCCACTCTTATTAAGAGCCATAGCGTTTTTCGCGTTGGTTAGAAAGTGCTCACCTTACGTAAACGGAATAGGCCGATCACGATTTGCGCCTGTTTTTCCACGCAATTTGCAACGCATTTGAATCAACTTCTCCGGTGTCTTCACAAAGGATGGTGCACAAAGAACTAAGATTGACATATGAATCAGGCGTAAAATTCAGCCTAACATACTGAAATTGTTAGTGTTGTAAGCTTACTGGAATGTGAAATTTACAAAGCCCAAACTTTTCATTCGCCTGCTGTTAAGCATCACTTTTAAGGCAGGTTTCAATTCTTAGCGGCATTCTCATCCTCATCGAACGGGGCACTGACAGGACACAAAGTCAGCCTCGCAACAGAAAAAACAGGGGACTTAAGAATATGGCTCGCATTGAATTCACAGAGACTTTTGGTAACGGCGCAGCAATTGAAGCCGAAGTTTTGTTTGAACTGGGCATGATGTATGCCACCGGCCGCGACTGCGAGATGGATTATACAACGGCACACAAATGGTTCAACGTTGCAGCCATCAAAGGCTCAGAACGTGCGGCTGAAATGCGCAAAGAATTGTCGTCTTCAATGTCAAAATTTGAAATCGCCCGCGCGCTGCGTTCTGCACGTGAGTGGATGACACTTCACTGATCATAAATTCTCAGCGTCTGTGGGGACGGGCGCTGAAAATGAAGGGTGACGGGATAATTTGGGGGTCGTTCACCGGATTAAACACCGCGTCGAGAAGCCGTAAGAGCTTCCGGCGCGGTTTCATTTTTGAGCAATCTTAAAAAGCTGCCGGTCAATTCCAATGAACACCGCCATCATTGCAGCCGTTGCTGCGTAGAGTCCCAGCGCATTAATCAGAACTTGTTTCAAGCCGAGTATGCCAACATCAATAAATGGATAAGGGTATAGGCCCGTCATCTGTCCTCGCACCAAAACATAGATGATAAAAATCAGAGTCGGCACCATCATTGCGTTGATTGCCGTAAGAGGTAGCTTTTCGGTGCGCGACAACGTCACCCACCACAATAAATAAATCACTGGAGCTGCGTAATGCAGTCCGAAATCTGCCAGTTTAAACATGCCGACCGGCGCCCAAATCCCGGCCAGCACAAAATGGTAGACCAGCATGACAATCAAAATCAGCACTGCAAACATGGTGCGGGTTTGGTGGCGGCGAAACCAAAGAAGCCAACTCCAGTCTGTGAGCGCTGCCAAATAGGTGAGCGCAATGCCGATGTTGCTCAAAATTGTAAAAAACGAAAAATAGAAGATAACAGATGATGTAAAGTTCGCCCCGGTGGCCATACGCGCTGGAATTGTCAGGCTGAATTGTAAGCCAAGCAGTGCTATGCCGAGCGCCAAGCCAGTGGCAGATAAAACGCGTTTCAACATCACGTCTGAGTTCCCCGCAATTGCTTCTGTCTCATTCTAAGCCCAGCTGCTTTAGAGCGCAAATCGCACGTTTCAATTTTTCCAATAATATCCCTTCCTCGCCATTGATATTTCTAAAAGCAGACACATCTCTTCAACACGGGACATTCGCTGTTTAAATTCCAAGCCGCAAATAACCACCCGTTTTCAAGCAATAAAACTGTCACAACTTTTCAGTAATATGAAAGGCGGCAGAGACTTTTTGCTGTTTTACTCCAGATATGTTAGGAACATATAATGTCAAACGACATGCACGATATCGTCGATACTGCTGTAGCCGCAGGAACATTCAAAACTTTGGTAGCCGCTGTTACAGCCGCTGGCCTCGTTGATACCCTCAAAGGCGACGGCCCGTTTACCGTTTTTGCGCCAAGCGACAACGCATTTGCCAAACTCCCAGCCGGTACCGTTGAAGGCCTCGTAAAGCCTGAAAACCTTGCCAAACTCACATCGATCCTCACTTACCATGTGATGGCCGGCAAAGTGATGGCAAAAGATGTTGGCGGCAAAAAATTAGCGCCGGCAACCGTAAACGGCGCAACTTTGGATGTTGACGGCACCAATGGCGTTCACGTCAATGGCGCAGCGGTAACCGCAGCAGACATTGAATGCACCAATGGCGTGATCCACGTTATTGATGCTGTTTTGATGCCGAAGTAATCAACCAAACGAAAACCGCGCCGGATGTAAATCCGGCGCGATTTTTTCATGCGCAGACCTTAAATGTGAACGTTGGTTGTCACGTCTACAGTGCCGTGAATTGAGTGCGAGTACGGGCACACCACGTGGCCGCGCGCGGCCAAATCGTCAGCTGCCTCTTTTGTCATACCGGGCAGCGTAACATCCATTGAAACAACCAAACCAAAACCTTTGCCATCTTCGCGCGCGCCGATGGAAACGTGGGCCGCTACCGTTGAATCTTTCGGCATATCGATTTTAGCCTGACCGGCAGCATAACGCATTGCGCCCAAATAACAGGCAGCGTAGCCCGTGGCAAAAAGCTGTTCCGGGTTGGTGCCTTTGCCAGAACCGCCCATCTCGGTTGGTGTTGCAAGTGTTACGGTAATGCGGCCA
>JANMFT010000387.1:0-5534 GCA_031374255.1 Limoniibacter sp.
GTATCGCGCCTTTATATTGAAGAAGCCGTCGATATCGACCGCGAGATTTATATCGCTTTCGTGCTCGACCGCAAAGAAGAGCGCGTGATGATAGTTGCGTCGGGTTCGGGCGGTATGGAGATTGAGGAAATCGCCGAGCGCGAGCCGGATTCTATCATCCGAGCGACAGTTGATCCGGGTGTTGGGATGCAGAAGTTTCAAGCCCGTGAAATTGCATTCGGCCTTGGGCTTGATGATGCCATTATCGGCAAAGCCACCCAGACGCTGATGGGTTGCTACCGCGCATTCCGCGACAATGATGCCGCAATGCTAGAAATCAATCCGCTGGTTGTTACCCGTGACCACAGGCTGGTGGCACTTGATGCCAAAATGTCTTTTGACGATAACGCACTGTTCCGTCGTGCGGCGATTTCAGAGATGCGGGACAAGTCTCAGGAAGACCCGCGTGAAACTTTTGCCAGTGACCGCGGGCTTTCTTATGTTGGGCTGGATGGCAAGATCGGGTGCATCATCAATGGTGCAGGCCTTGCCATGGCAACAATGGACATGATCAAAATTGCCGGCGGCGAGCCTGCCAACTTCCTTGATATTGGCGGCGGCGCCTCACCCGAACGTGTTGCAAAATCATTTCGCGCAGTTCTTGGCGACAAAAATGTTGAGACCATTCTTGTCAATATTTTCGCCGGCATTAACCGCTGCGACTGGGTTGCTGAAGGGATTCTAAAAGCCATCCACGAAGTTGGTGTTCCAGTTCCTCTTGTCGTGCGACTGGCCGGTACCAACGTCAATGAAGGCCGTAAAATACTGGCGGAATCCGGATCCAATATTATTGTTGCGGAAACGTTGGCGGAAGCCGCTGAAAAAGCTGTTGCAGCATGGCGCATATTTACCAAAGACAAGGTTTCTGCCCGCACTGTTTCGGCAAGCGGGGCAAATTGAAATGAGCATTTTGCTGAACAAACATAACCGAGTCATCGTGCAAGGGTTCACGGGCCGTATTGGCAGTTTTCATGCCGAAGATATGAAGCGCTACGGTACAAATATTGTAGGCGGCGTAACGCCCGGCAAAGGCGGGCAAACTCATTTGGATTTGCCTATTTTCAACACCGTCAAAGGCGCGGTGCAAGAAACCGGCGCAGACAGTTCAATCGTATTTGTGCCGCCGCCTTTTGCAGCAGATTCCATTATGGAAGCAGCGGATGCAGGCATTAAGCTCTGTGTTTGCATCACTGACGGAATTCCTTCGCAGGACATGATGCGTGTTAAACGCTACATGAAACGCTATCGCTATGAAGAGCGCATGTGTCTGATCGGGCCAAATTGCGCCGGTGTTATTACGCCGGGTGGCGCTATGATGGGTATTATGCCGGGCGATATATATCTGGCAGGTCGGGTTGGCATCGTTGGACGATCCGGGACGCTTGGTTATGAAGCGGCATCGCAAATGAAAGCGCTAGGCATTGGTGTTTCCACCAGCGTTGGTATTGGCGGCGACCCGATTAACGGCTCATCGTTCAAAGATATGCTTGAATTGTTCGAGAAAGATGATGGCACCGACGCCGTCGTTATGATCGGCGAAATCGGCGGCCCGCAAGAGGCGGAAGCTGCATTGTGGGCTCAAGCCAATATGAAAAAACCACTTATTGCCTATATCGCCGGACTAACTGCACCCAAGGGCCGCAAAATGGGCCATGCAGGTGCAATTATTTCCGCGTTCGGGGAATCAGCTCAAGAGAAGGTGGAGATTTTGACGAATGCAGGCGTCACGATCGTGCCGACACCGTCATTATTTGGTGAGACAGTGGCAGCGACACTTTCACGCCTGTAACGCAGCACACAAAATAAAAGGCGGGGTAAGTCCCCGCCTTCCACACAATCAGATTTGGGCGTTACTTCGCTGCTGGCATCAGCACTTTGTCGATCACGTGGATCACGCCATTTGTCGCCATCACGTCTGCTGTGACGATTTTGGCGTCATTGACCATCGCGCCTGATTTGAGGTCAAACTTGACCATACCACCTTCAACTGTTGCGGCTTCCATACCATCTTTCAGATCAGCGGCCAAAACCTTGCCTGGTACGACATGGTAGGTCAATATTGCTGTCAGTTTGTCCTTGTTTTCCGGCTTCAAAAGGTCGGCGACAGTGTCGCCCAATGCGCCAAATGCATCGTCGGTTGGTGCAAACACGGTAAATGGGCCGGGGCCTTTCAAGGTTTCAACAAGACCGGCAGCGGTTACTGCGGCTACCAGTGTTTTAAAGCTGCCAGCGTCAACGGCTGTATCAACGATGTCTTTTTCGGCAGCAAATGAGGTGCTTACGGTTGCTAAGGCAATCGAAGATGCCAGTGCGAATGAACGGATAAAGCCCATAATGTAGTCTCCATGTTGTATGCGCAGAAAGCGCTTGAACGTTTTTAGCCGCACAATCCGAGAGTGATTGACGCAACTACTATGAATACGACCAGTTTTCGTGGCGGTTTATCAACCTCAGCGATCAAGTTGACTGACAGTTTATCGTTTGGACGGGTTGAAATTCAAGTTGTCGAAAACGCGACGACAAACCAATGACAAACATGCCCCAAACTTGACATTATTGTTGAGAGCAGTCATTGACACTTTGCTCGCATTTGGTTTGCGATGCCTTATAGCCGAACATTGTCTTTTGGCTCTTTCCAGCGGAACAAAACGCCCTCGTGACCCAGACCTCATCCGAAAATACCCTTGCCCTTGACTCTATTCTGCTTGATGCGCCCGCCGCTTCAACGCTGACATTCGCCGACCTTGGCCTTTCAGCCAAAGTGCTAAGCGCCGTAACCGATGCGGGCTACACGGTGCCGACACCTATCCAGGCTGGCGCTATTCCTCCCGCCCTTGAGCGTAAAGATATTCTCGGAATTGCTCAAACCGGCACCGGCAAAACCGCGGCTTTTGTGCTGCCGATGATCACACGGCTTGAACAAGGCCGTGCCCGTGCCCGCATGCCGCGCACTTTGATACTGGAGCCAACGCGCGAACTTGCGGCGCAAGTTGAAGAAAACTTTGTTAAATATGGCAAGAACCACAAACTGACGGTCGCCCTGCTCATCGGTGGCGTGTCATTCGATGAACAAGAGAAAAAACTCGCGCGCGGCGCAGATGTTTTGATTGCCACACCTGGCCGCCTGCTCGACCATTTTGAGCGCGGCAAATTGATGATGAACGGCGTTGAGATCCTCGTCATCGATGAAGCCGACCGCATGCTCGATATGGGCTTTATCCCTGATATCGAGCGTATTGCCAAATTGACCCCGATGACGCGGCAGACATTGTTTTTCTCCGCAACCATGCCACCGGAAATTACGCGGCTTGCCGATGCGTTTCTTCACGCACCTGTGCGCATCGAAGTTGCCAAACCCGCGCAAACCGCAAAAACCATTACGCAAAAACTGGTCGCTTGTGGTTCCAAAGACTGGAATAAACGCGCGGTGCTGCGTGATCTGATCAATGCTGAAAGCGAAACGCTGAAAAATGCGATCATCTTCTGCAACCGTAAGGTTGATGTGGTTGAGTTGCTTCGTTCGTTGCAAAAGCATGGATTTGATGCCGGAGCCCTGCATGGCGATATGGATCAACGCGCACGTATGGCAACGCTGGAAGCATTTCGCGGCGGCAATTTGAAATTGCTTGTCGCATCCGACGTAGCTGCCCGGGGCCTCGATATACCGGATGTGAGCCATGTATTTAACTTTGACGTGCCCATCCACGCCGAAGACTATGTGCACCGGATTGGCCGTACCGGACGTGCGGGGCGTTCCGGCGCAGCTTTCACGCTGGTTTCCAAACGCGACAGCAAATATTTGAGTGCCATTCTTGCCCTTACAGGTGATGCGGTCGGCTGGCTTAATGGCGATATGTCAACAGTGGTGGAAGATGCCAGCGAAGAAACATCCCGCGGTGGGCGCGGCGGCAAAGATGATAAACGCGGCGGCGCAAAAGGCCGCGATGCCAAACGCAGTTCAGGTCGCGGCGGCGAAAAGCGTGACCGCGCGCCAAAGCCAGACCATGAAGCACAAGCGTTTAGCGTTGCAGAAAATTCTGCACCGGTTTTGGCCGAACCAACAATTGGTACGTTTGCAGTTGTTGCAGAAGCTGTTGTTGAAGCTGTGGTTGAAGAGCAGCCTCACGATCAACGCGAAAACCTTTCCCGCGCTAGCGAACCCAAACCTTTTGTGCCCCGCGACGTGCCGCGCCAAGAAACCCGTGTAGATACCCGCCGTGATGACAATCGTAAGCGTGACAATGACAATTCCACGTATGAAATTGGTTTTGGCGATGAGACCCCGGCGTTTATGCGCAACGGCTTGGTTTAGCGTTACAACCTGCTGATTTCACTAAAACATCAAGCTATTAAAGAGCGGATTAAAACACTGCGGGACTGCTGGCGCGGCCATTTTAACGAAACAATTGGTCATGCTAAAAGTCTTGCCACCTTGTCAGCCTGTGCTAATCCCACAGAAAGCCGCTATGCCTTGGCCAGCTATTAATTCATTGGTGTTTTCATGTCTGACTTGCCGCTCATTACCCGTTTTGCCCCCTCGCCTACTGGATATTTACATATTGGCGGCGCACGCACGGCCTTGTTCAACTGGCTTTATTCAAAACGTTCTGGCGGCAAAATGCTGCTTCGCATTGAAGACACCGACCGCGAGCGTTCAAATGATGATGCGGTTGCAGCCATTCTTGATGGCCTGACATGGCTGGGCCTTAACTGGGACGGCGAGCCGGTTTCGCAATTCGAACGCGCACCGCGCCACCGCGAAGTAGCAGAACAATTGGTTGAATTGGGTAAAGCCTATCGCTGCTATGCAACAGCTGCTGAACTCGATGACATGCGCGAAGCCCTAAAAGCCGCCGGCAAACCGCCACGCTATGACGGGCGTTGGCGTGACCGGCCTGCTACAGGTGCGCCCGCTGAAGCACCTTATGCAATCCGCATCAAAGCACCCTCGTCCGGCGAAACCATCATCGATGATGCAGTTCAGGGCGTGGTCAAATTTCCAAACGTCGATTTGGATGATTTCATTATTCTACGCTCCGACGGCAACCCGACCTATATGCTGGCCGTAGTGGTCGATGATCATGATATGGGTGTGACGCAAATTATCCGTGGTGACGATCATCTCACCAACGCTGCGCGTCAGCAGATTATTTATGATGCCATGGGTTGGGCCGCTCCCAAACTGGCGCATATTCCGCTCATTCACGGAGCCGATGGCGCAAAACTATCAAAACGCCATGGCGCTCTCGGTATCGATGCTTACCGGGAAATGGGGTATTTGCCGCAAGCGTTGCGAAATTACCTCTCACGGCTCGGTTGGAGCCATGGCGACGACGAAATCATGAGCCTTGATCAAATGATTGCGTGGTTTGACATTAAAGATGTCAACCGTGGAGCATCACGTTTGGATTTTGCCAAGCTGGAAGCGCTTAACGGCCATTACATTCGTGCAAGCGATGATGCTGAACTGACGGCATTCTTACTGGAAACAGCAA
>JANMFT010000419.1:0-3142 GCA_031374255.1 Limoniibacter sp.
GTTAAACTGGCTGCGCCCTGCCATCGCTTTTGCGTAGATCGCTTCCAAGTCCCGCGTTGCGGCGGTGTAGGGGCAAAGCGGAATGAGGATAACATCTGTGTCCCTCACTGAAGCGAGCGTTTCGGCGTCCGGCTCCGGCACCGCGCGGAACGGATCCGCGCCAATCGCGATATGCAAGGTTGCTAGCTTGCCAGTGAGAAACGGAAACGGGTTGGTGAAATCCAAGTTCATAATGGTGTTGTATGTGAAGCCTTTAGCTTCAGCCTCTTGCAATGCCACAACAGCATCGGAAGCTGATTTCAGCCAACCAATCTGAAAGTCCGGGTCGGAGTATAAAAGGGGCGAGGGCAATTCATTGGCCTTTGCAAAATCGCGCAAATCGGCTTGATCACCGGCATATTCACTTCGCATGAATTCAGCGCGGGCGAAATTTTCGGGCCGTACGGTGACATTATCAAGCGATTTCATACCCGCAAAATCAAGGTTTTGATGTTTGAGCATGCCGATCACGGCGCGCGCTGCTGCTTGGGTTGTGTCGGCAAAAGGCACAAGCACAATAATGGCGGCAAGAGCCAAAGCCGGAACGGAAAACTTCGGTTGAAACAACTTTTTCGTGATTAATGGCATAGCACTTAAAACCGCGGGCCATAGGAAGATGAGTTCCTGCCCGCCCGTGTTTTGGCTTTCAAAAAACAACGCTGCCAGCAATATAATTGGCAACCAAAATGCAGGTTGGTTCAGCTTGCGGGCCTTCAAATCTTGACCATTCGGGAGCAGTATCAAAGCCAAAAATACAGTCGCCGCAGACACTGCAAACATACGGGATGCTGATTGCAACATGCGTCCAGCAAGCCCGCCGCTGTTCATTTTGACGAGAGCGATGATGTCCCCTAGATAGGCGGTGACTGCGCCCGTTACCAACTCGACTGCGCCTGCCAGACCCGCAAAAATAAGAGCCGCAATCAAAGCGGGCTTGATGGCGATTCGCCCTGAAATCATTGCAAATAAGCAGATCAAACCACCAGCCAGAAACGCCGTGATTTTGATCAGGAACAGAGCCGCCATTGTGATGCCGACGATTGCAGCCAACATTCGCGGGCTTTTAACAAACAGCACCGCTGTTACCAACACGTAAAGCAATTGGCTGCCTTGCCGGTTGTAAATGCCAAAGCCATCCGCACCTGGAAACGGGTAATAGCTGGAGGTATTGAACGGCACCAAAACGTAGAACAAAAACACAGCGATCAGCGCAAAGGCAATTGCATTATCGCGCTTTGAAATATACATCATCGCAAGCGTCATTAACGGCGCAGTGATGAGCAGCATCGCATAGCTGGATATCAAAACGGTTTGGCCGTTTGGAAACAACCAAAGCATCATGGCCGAAAGCCAATAGGCAAGCGGGCCAACCGGTGCAAAAAAATCCACAGATGGAATTTGCCCTGACAAAACCCGCGATGCGCCATCAATGTAAATGAAATTGTCCCAATACATGGCTCCCATCGGCAGCCGCAATGGTAAAGCCAATAGTAGCATTGCCAATGCCAGCGCCACCAGCGGAAGTAAGACGGCTAGGGCTACAGACTCGCTCTGTGGCGGCTTTTTTTGGATAGGCAAGGTCAAAACACCGTTAAAGTTTTTGCTGTGCGATGATGCCAAAGAAATGTTGGTAAATAGATAATGAACTTATCCATCAAACCGCCGTCGCGGGCTTTTTGTGCCTTGTCGCAAACGGGAAGCAACTGTCTCATTTGCGAATCTATCGTCTTGTCAGATATAGCCCGCCGACGGGTTTGAATTTGAGGGATTTCTTATGAAAACGCATGCACGCGCAGTAGTGATCGGGGGCGGTGTTGTTGGCGTTTCCACGCTTTATCATTTGGCCAAGAAAGGCTGGTCAGATGTTGTGCTTATTGAACGTAAAGAGCTGACCTCAGGCTCAACTTGGCATGCGGCGGGCCTGCTGCCTTTGTTCAACATGTCTTATTCGGTCGGGCAAATTCACAAATATTCCGTACGGTTTTATCAGGAATTGCAAAAAGAAACCGGCATGAATGTCGGGTTTTCCAACGTTACAAACATTCGCCTCGCCCGCACGAAAGACCGCTGGGACGAGTTTATGTACTATAAAGGCATTGCCGACACGCTTGGTATTCCAGTCAATTTGTTGACGCCTGAACAGGTCAAAGAGATTTGGCCGCTTTGCGAAACAGACGGCATTCTTGGCGCGATCCAGCATCCTGAAGATGGCTACATTCAGCCTGCTGATTTGACACAGGCGCTTGCCAAAGGCGCACGTGACCGCGGCGCAACGATTTACCGTAACACCACAGTGACTGCGATTGCCCAAAATGAGGCGGGCGAATGGGTGATTACCACCGATAAGGGCGCGATCACCTGCGAACATGTGATTTCCTGCACGGGCAACTTCGCCCGCAAAACCGGCGCGATGATTGGGCTTAACATTCCGGTTGTTCCGGTTGAGCATCAATACATCGTCACAGAGCCGCATCCTGCCATTGTGGCGCGGAAAAAAGCTGGCCTACCCGAAATGGGCGTGCTGCGCGAGGCTGACTCCAGCTGGTATATGCGAGAGGAAAATGGCGGACTTTTGCTGGGGCCCTATGAGCATGGCGCGCCGGTTTGTTATGTTGATGGCCCATCAGACGAAAGCGAATATGAGCTGTTTCAAGAAGACCTTGAACGCTTGATGCCCCACATCGAAACAGCGATTGTGCGTGTGCCGGCCTTTGGCGAAGTTGGCATCAAAAAAGTTTACAACGGCGCAATTGCTTATACGCCGGATGGTTCGCCAATCGTCGGGCCTGCACCGGGGTTCAAGAATTTCTGGCTGAATGAGGGCCACTCGTTTGGTATCACTGCAGCTGGCGGGGCGGGCTGGCAAATCGCCGAGTGGATAGTTGATGGTGAACCCACCGTTGATATGATGGGCGTTGATCCACGCCGGTTCGGCCCTTACGCAACAGCAGGTTATCTCAAAACGAAAAACGAGGAGGCCTATGCCAACGTTTTCACCATGCATTACCCTGATGAAGAACGCAGCGCGGCACGGCCTTTGAAAACCACGCCTTGCTATGAACGCATGAAAGCGCATGGCGCCGTGTTTGGCTCGGTTTACGGT
>JANMFT010000460.1:0-2153 GCA_031374255.1 Limoniibacter sp.
GCGGTTGCAGTTGCACCTTCAGCAATCAAGCCGAGCAGCGCATTGACGGTGACAGTGGTCCCGGCAGCAGCCATAATCTCAGCCAAAACACCTGAAGCAGGCGCAGGCACTTCCAGCGTCACCTTGTCGGTTTCAAGTTCCACAATCGGCTCATCAGCCTTCACAGCTTCGCCGGCTTTTTTGAACCATTTTCCAATCGTTGCTTCAGAAACCGATTCGCCAAGAACCGGTACGCGGATTTCGGTTGCCATAGATTTTAATCCCCTAAAGCGTCTTGCAGGAATGCGTTAAGTTGGGCGATGTGCGTGGACATCAGGCCGGTGGCTGGCGACGCCGAAGCCGGCCTGCCGGTATAGCGCACGCGCTGATGTTTGGCTTCGATATGTGCAAGCACCCATTCAAGATAAGGGTCCACAAACGACCACGAACCCATATTTTTTGGCTCTTCCTGACACCACACCATTTCGGCGTTTTTAAAGCGTGAGAGTTCATTGATCAGCGCTTTGGCCGGGAACGGGTAAAGCTGTTCGACGCGCAACAGATACACATCATCAACGCCGCGCTTTTCACGGTCTTCGTAAAGGTCGTAATAGACCTTGCCGGAACACATCACCACGCGGCGGATTTTGCTGTCCTTAACGAGCTTAATCGGCTGGTCTTTGAGATATTGCGCATCATCCCACAGCAAACGATGGAAAGAACTTTCGCCCGACAATTCAGCCAATGTCGACACTGCCCGCTTATGGCGCAGCAGCGATTTTGGCGTCATCAAAATCAACGGTTTTCTAAAGTCGCGCTTCATCTGGCGGCGCAGAATGTGGAAGTAATTGGCAGGCGTGGTCACGTTGGCCACCTGCATATTATCTTCAGCACACATCTGCAGAAAGCGCTCGAGACGGGCCGACGAATGCTCCGGCCCTTGGCCTTCATAACCATGCGGCAGCAGGCAAACGAGGCCGCTCATGCGCAGCCATTTCCTCTCACCAGACGAAATGAACTGGTCAAACACCACCTGAGCGCCATTGGCAAAATCACCAAATTGGGCTTCCCACAAAGTCAGCGCATTGGGCCGTGCCAGCGAATAGCCGTAATCAAACCCAAGCACCGCCTCTTCAGACAGCATGGAATTGATCACTTCAAAACGAGCTTGGTTTGGCGCAATATTGGCGAGCGGAATATAGCGTTCTTCGGTTTCCTGATCATACAAAACCGAGTGGCGCTGGCTGAATGTGCCGCGCTCACTGTCTTGGCCCGACAGCCTGATTTTATGGCCATCCAAACAAAGCGAACCGAACGCTAAGGCTTCGCCGAAGGCCCAGTCAATACCGGCACCGCTTTCAACCATTGCCGCGCGCGTATCCATAAAACGCTGGATGGTTTTGTGGGCATTAAAACCAGCCGGGATTTCAGACAGTTTTTTGCCAAGCTCTTTTAGCGTTTTGAGCGGCATTGCGGTTTTGCCGCGCCGCATTTCATCAGTGGTGTCGGCTTTGGCAAGGCCTGTCCATTGCCCGTCCAGCCAGTCGGCTTTATTTGGCTTATAGGCTTGCCCGGCTTCATGCTCGGCCTCAAGGTTGGCGCGCCACTCTGCTTTCATGGCTTCATATTCAGCCTCGCCTATCACGCCTTCGGCGATCAGTTTGGTCGCATAAATGTCCGTCACGCGGGCATGCTGGCGGATAACGCCATACATTTTTGGTTGCGTGAAGGCCGGTTCGTCGCCTTCATTGTGGCCGTAGCGACGGTAGCAGAACATGTCGATCACGACAGGCTTGTGGAATTTCATACGGTATTCAGTGGCGATCTTGGCGGCAAACACGACGGCTTCCGGATCATCGCCATTGACGTGAAACACCGGGGCTTCAATGCCTTTGGCAAAATCTGACGGATAAGGCGATGAGCGCGAGAAGGCCGGATTGGTGGTAAAACCAATCTGGTTGTTGATGATGAAATGCACGGTTCCAGCGACGCGGTAGCCGCGCAAACCGGACAGGCCCAAAATCTCCGGCACCACGCCTTGGCCCGCAAATGCGGCGTCGCCATGCAGCAAAAGCGGCATCACTTTAGAGCGCTCGGACAAGGGGATGATATCGCCTTCCCACACCGTTGCGCCCATATCCTGCTTTGCACGGGCTTTGCCCATGACAACCGGG
>JANMFT010000057.1:0-3715 GCA_031374255.1 Limoniibacter sp.
ATATCCGCCCCGGCGGGGAGGATTTGCCTTTGGTGTTTTCCGGCACGTTGATTGTGCGCGGTTCGGCTTTGGCCGAAGTCACAGCCACTGGCCAACACAGCGAGATTGGCAAAATTGGCACATCGCTCAATCAACTCGAAACCGGAACGCCGCACTTGCAACGGCAGATGCGGCGGCTGGTCGTGGCATTTGCCATTATCGGCGGTGCGGTCAGCCTGTTGGTTGTCACGCTTTACGGCACACTTCGTGGCGATTGGCTGGAAGGCATATTGGCAGGCATTGCAGTAGGCATGGCGATGCTGCCGGAGGAATTTCCGATGGTGCTGGCTGTGTTTATGGCGATGGGCGCATGGCGCATTTCCAAAGCGCGGGTTTTGACACGGCGCGCCTCAGCCATTGAATCGCTAGGCGCTGCTTCGGTGCTTTGTACCGACAAAACCGGTACGCTGACTGAAAACCGGATGCGCGTTGCAGCACTGCGATTGGCCGACGGGCAAATGCTGCAAACTTCGAAAGACAATAAACTACCGGTAAAATTTCAAGCTATTGCCACCGCCGGCCTTTTGGCATCAGCACCTGAACCGTATGACCCGATGGAAAAGGCGTTTCATGCGCTTGGAAAAGGTTTGCCCAAAGTTGGCGCAAGCAATATTTTAGTCCGCTCATACCCACTCTCAGCCACACTCTTGGCAATGTCGCAGGTCTGGCAAAGTCCTGATAAAAAAGATGCCTATCTGGTGGCGGCAAAAGGCGCGCCGGAGGCAATCGCCGATTTATGCCATTTGGCAGCACCGGCGCGAAAAGCCATGTTGCAGTCGGTTGATGAGTTGGCAAAATGGGGCCTTCGTGTGTTGGGGGTCGCGGAAGCCAGCTTCACCAGCGCAAAACTGCCTGACAACCAGCATGATTTTAAGTTCAAATTTCTTGGCCTTGCCGGTCTTGAAGACCCGCTGCGCGCTTCAGTGCCGCAAGCAGTGGCCGAGTGCCGGAGTGCAGGCATTCGCGTGATTATGATTACGGGCGATTACCCGGCAACCGCACAGGCGATCGCACAGGCTGCGGGGATCGGGGGCGAAACAGTCATCACCGGAACAGAATTGACCGCTATGAGTGATGCTAAACTTCAAACAGCGGTCAAGACAGCGACAGTATTTGCCCGCATCCTGCCCGAACAGAAATTGCGCATCGTTAAAGCGCTGCAACAAGACAGAGCCATCGTTGCCATGACCGGCGACGGCGTCAACGATGCGCCGTCACTTAAAGCCGCGGATATTGGCGTTGCCATGGGCGGGCGCGGCACAGATGTGGCCCGCGAGGCAGCCTCAATTGTGCTGCTTGACGATGATTTTGGCTCGATTGTCACGACCATCCGTCTTGGCCGCCGTATTTACGATAATTTGCGCAAAGCCATGTCATTCATTTTGGCGGTGCATGTGCCGATTGCTGGGCTGGCGCTCATCCCGCTGGCCTTCGGCATGCCGCTGCTGCTCGGCCCCGTCCACATCGCATTTCTGGAAATGGTGATCGACCCTGTCTGCTCGTTGGTGTTTGAAGCGGAGGGCGAAGAAGACGGTGTTATGGCCCGCCCGCCGCGGCCGGTGGCTGAGCCGTTATTCTCGGTACCAACCATTATCTGGAGCTTGGCTCAAGGCGCTTTGGTGCTTGGTGTTGTCACAACAATTCTATTCCTTGCCCCAAGCTATGGTTTTGACATCGACCAGGTTCGCGCCCTGACATTCCATTCTTTGGTGCTGTGCGTGGTGGCATTGATCTTTGTTGACCGGTCGCTCTCGTCTTCAATTATCACTGCTATTACCCGCCCCAACCGCGCGCTTGCCTTCGTGCTACCTGTCATTGCTATGCTGTTGGCGGTGACAGTGTTTTGGGCTCCGGCACGCGAGCTGTTTAAGTTTGGCGCTCTTGAACCCCAATGGCTTGTGGTGCCGCTCGGCGCTGGAATTACGGTTCTCATCGTTTTGGAACTGCTGAAACCAATCTGGCGCACTTATGCGCTACCGCGCGGCAAATCTCTAAAAACAGCCGTCGTTTAAAAGCTATAACGAAACTGATCTGCATCAAGGCGCGCCTTTGCACTTTCGGGCACAAGAGTGTCTGCCGAAACTCGGCATATCAACACCCCGTAAGTCTTGCCCGATCGTGGGCGCAACTGAAAGGACCATTGTCATGACCTCCAAACTTCGTCCCATTGCTGCGGCTGTGTTGGCCAGCGGCCTCGCTTCTGCCGCAGCCGCGGAACCTGTTAAAAATATCGTGCTTGTCCATGGCGCTTTCGCTGATGGATCGGGCTGGCGCGGCGTCTATAACGAACTAACGTCACGGGGTTATAGGGTGAGTATTGTGCAAAACCCATTGACCTCGTTTGCCGATGATGTCGCAGCCACCCGCCGCGTGCTGGCCCGCCAAACCGGCCCTGTGATCCTTGTTGGTCATTCCTACGGTGGCACTGTCATAACAGAAGCCGGAGTCGATGCGAATGTGGCCGGTCTGGTCTATGTGGCGGCTTTTGCGCCAAATATTGGCCAATCCACCCAAGATCAATACACCGAAGTGCCACCACCGCCGAATTTCGTGCCTGAGGTGCAGCCGGATGGTTTTGCCTATTTGAATGCCAACAAGTTCCGGGCCGGTTTTGCGGGCGATACGAACGACGCTGACGCCGCTTTTCTGCGTGATTCGCAAGTTCCGGTCGCCGTCGCCGCCCTTAGTGCCAAAGTTACGGTTGCCGCGTGGCAGACCAAACCCAGCTGGTTCATCGTAGCCACCGAAGACGGCTCTATCGACCCTGCTCTGCTGCGCAGTACAGCAGTACGGATCGGAGCCACGACAACCGAGATAAAAGGCAGCCACGTTGTTTTTCTAACTCAGCCCAAGGCGGTGGCAGATGTGATCGATCAGGCCGCACAGAACGCTATTCCCTGAGACGGGCGATCATACCCAGCCTTGTCGAACCCAGAACCGGAAAAGACCGTGACCAACGATCACCCAGGGTAAAGAATTGGTTGGCAGCGCAAAGAAAAGTGACCGAGGCTTAAACCCCTTGCGAAGCTGATCTGCATCAAGTTGCATCACAGGCGAAGATGCAACCATCATTGGACCGGCCGCATTTCTCAAGGCTGTGCCTACCAACGAAAAAACCACTTTGCCTCCGCCGCAATCAATTTGCCGCGACAGCAAACACAAAGGGAGACGATATCATGACACTGCAAATTCTGGCGCCGCTGCACACCTATCCGGATGGAAACTCTGAGTTCTTTGCGTCTCAAGTGGCTACTGTGGCACACCATCTTAAGGCCGATGTCCATGGGTTGGTTACTTTTCCAGTTTTTCCAAAAGCATCATCAAGAATAGGAAACTGGGTTATCAACGTTGACGGTATGGCAGCTGAGCTGACGGCTAAGAGCCACTCCACAGGTGCCGCAGCTATTCTGGCTATGCAGACGGCACTCAGCCCGCACAAGATACCGTTCCGGAGCACCAAGCTTGATTGTATGCTTGGCACAGACGCCGACACTGCGGCGGTGCATGCACATTATCACGATCTGACTATCACCGAAATTGATCCCAATTATGTGTCACTAGAGACGACGGCTGAAGCTGTGGTGTTTGGCTCAGGCCGGCCAACCCTGCTTGTTCCTCAAAAATCGCCGCCCAAACACTATGATCACGTGATGATCGCATGGGATGGCAGCCGCGT
>JANMFT010000104.1:0-4948 GCA_031374255.1 Limoniibacter sp.
GCTTTTGGATATTGCGCGCGAAGTCTTGGCGATTTCGAAAAAAGGCCTCGTCGCACGCGGTCAAAAAAACCGTGACGGCTATGATGAGAGCCACTTCTTATCATCGATTGAAGAGGTTGTTGCACGCGGCACAAGTCTGTCCGAAGAGTTATTGCGGGCCTATCATACGCGTTTTGATGGTTCGGTTGAGCCGGTTTTCAGCGAGTTTGCCTATTAAAACTGGAAGTTAAACTTGCATCGCGGTGTAGCTTCGTTGAAACTATAACTTATTATCGCATCGCTTAAGCGAAAAACGCTAACACCTTTTCGCGCGATGCTCGTGGTTCAACGGAGTTCCTGCCATGATGCCCTTGTTTGATTTGATTGCCAAAGCCCAAAACGGACAGGGCATGGAATTGCTGGCCAAACAATTCAATCTCAATCAACAACAAACCCAATTGGCAATGGAGGCTTTGCTGCCCGCATTTTCGGAAGGGCTGAAACGCAACACTTCAGACCCGATGGGAATGGGTGGTTTTCTGCAGGCGATGGGTTCAGGCAGCCATGCCAAATATTTTGAGGATGCAACCAACGCATTTTCGGGAAGCGGGGTAGCTGAAGGCAATGGCATTTTGGGCCATTTGTTTGGCAACAAGGATGTGTCGCGCGCCGTTGCGGCGCAGGCAGCTTCGGCTACCGGAATTGGGCAGGACATTTTAAAGCAGATGCTGCCGGTAATTGCGTCCATGGTGATGGGTGGGTTGTTTAAACAATCCACTGGCCAGATGAGCAATGCCGCAGGTATGGGCACCAATCCGATTGGGGACATTATGGAGCAGATGATGAAGCAAGGCATGGGCGCGGGCCGTCAACAACAGGCTCCGCAAGCTTCTCCTGCCCCTTCCCCGATGGACAACCCGCTTGGCAAAATTCTGGAAGGTATGCTTGGCGGTGCTTTAGGTGGCGGGCAACAACATCAGCCACAACAACCGCAAAGTCAAAACCCGTTTGGAAGCGATAACCCGCTCGGCCAAATTTTAGAGCAGATGCTCCGCCCGCAAAGCGCGCCGCAAGAAACACCACAAGAGCAATATGCTCCGGACGAAGCGCCACAGCAGCGCCGCCGTGCGCCGGAACCACAATATTCTCCTGCACCGCAAAACCCGCTCGAAGACATTTTTGGCAAAATGTTTGAAACCGGCAGGCAAACGCAAGACACGTATCAAAAAGGTGTGAAATCTATATTCGACCAGTATTTGCAGAATATGGATCGCAACCGCTAACAATTAAGAGTTAGCCGGCTAATCCGAGAGCAGTTCTAAATTGCTCAGCATGATGTTGTGCTTTGGCTTTTGACCCGAACGGGCGGGAGCGCAGCGGTTTTTGGTCTATTATGTTGATAACAGTATACCAATCATCGGGGCCTTCGCTGTTGGTTTCTGTGATAACCGAAATGCCAGTAATATTGCCGATCGGGTGGAAAATTTCGGAATTTCCACGCAAATATTGCGATTTTTCCAAGAGGCCTTTTGGACTAAACTCATATTTAACTGACGGCGTAAACAACCCGCTATAAATAAACACCGCTCCCAAACCCATACCGAGTCCAACCAGCACAAAAAAGAGTGGTGTTAGCAGATTGAGCGGCCAGATGCCCCGCCCAAGATCATAGGGCACAATGAAGAATACAAAAGCACCGATCAATGTCAGCATGATGCGCTGCACTGGCATATTCGGGATGTTATGCATCAAAGGTGGTGTTGTCATGCGCAGACATTACCAGACGATTGTTCAAAAATGGTTGTGATGACGCTTCAAATTTGCAACGACGAGCTAACAAACAAGGTGACTATTAGTTGAAATGTCAGATGATTCTGGCCGGATCACTCCCGGAAAATTTGGCGCAAGCAACGCCGCAGAATTTACCGTTTCTGAGATTTCAGGCGCGGTTAAGCGGCTCGTTGAAGACTCGTTCGGTAATGTCAGGGTGCGAGGAGAGATTTCAGGCTATCGCGGGCCGCATTCTTCTGGCCATGCATATTTCGGGTTAAAAGACGCTAATGCCAAGATCGATGCTGTCATTTGGAAAGGCGCAATGGCCAAACTGCGCTTTCGGCCTGAGGAAGGCATGGAAGTGATTGCGACGGGAAAACTGACAACGTTTCCCGGGTCATCAAAATACCAGATTGTGATCGATTCGATTGAACCCGCCGGAGCAGGCGCGTTGATGGCGCTACTCGAAGAGCGCAAGAGGCGGCTTGCCACTGAAGGCCTGTTTGACGCCGATCGCAAACAGCTGCTCCCCTATATGCCACGCCATATCGGCGTGATCACGTCACCAACGGGGGCTGTGATCCGCGATATCTTGCACCGCGTGATGGACAGGTTCCCGTGCCATGTGACGGTTTGGCCAGTGCGGGTACAGGGCGAAACCACCGGCGCTGAAGTGTCAAACGCTGTGATTGGCTTTAACGCGATGACCGGTGATGGCCGGCCAGATGTGCTGATTGTGGCGCGCGGCGGCGGCAGCTTGGAAGACCTTTGGGGCTTTAACGATGAAGCCATTGTGCGCGCTGTGGCGGGTAGTAACATCCCGGTCATTTCAGCCGTCGGCCATGAAACTGACTGGACATTGATTGATTACGCCGCCGATGTGCGCGCGCCAACGCCAACGGGTGCTGCTGAAATGGCTGTGCCGGTGAAAGCCGATTTGGAAGCGGCAGTGGCCGGATTGGGGGCAAGGCTTGCCAGCGGAATGCGGCGTGGGCTCGACCGCAAGCGGCAAAATTTGGTGAGTATTGCGCGGGCTCTACCCAATGTGGACTCGGTGCTGGCAATTCCGCGCCGCCGGTTTGATGAGGCATCGGAAAAACTCTGGCGCGCGCTGGAAGTAAGCACTTTGAAAAAGCGCCAGCGTTTGTCGGCGTTACGGCTCACAAGTTCTGGCGTGACATCTCGGATTTTTGACCGACGTGCGCGGGCGACCCAACTTGAAGCACGGCTCAAAAATGCGCTGCCTCGATTGGTTATAAACCAACGCGTGAATTTAGATCGCGCGGCGAAAAGGCTAACGCCTGCCAATATTGAACGGCGGATTGGCGAGAGACATGAAAGATTGAGCGGGTTGGTCAGCCGTGCTGAGCGAGCCATCATCCAGCGCACCGAACGCCAGCGCAACCGGCTTGATCAAACGGTCAAGTTGCTCAACTCATTGTCGCATAAGTCTGTTTTGGCGCGAGGGTTTGCTGTGGTTAAAGACCGGCATGATAAATTGCTGACCGGCGCCCAGGCCGCGCGGGCGGCGGGCATACTGCTTATTGAATTTGCAGATGGAACTGTGGAAGCGCAAACAGGGTCAACTGCGCCCAAGCGCAAGGATCCCGGCATAATTCCACAAGGCGACTTATTCTAGTTTTTCTGGAATGGTACGATTGGGTGGGTTCGAACCACCGACCTCAGGAGCCACAATCCTGCGCTCTAACCAACTGAGCTACAACCGCACACTGGACAGGCCATACGGCTATTGCGCATGAATTTCAAGAACGTCTTTATAATTTTTGGTCAGCAAAAAGGCCAAAACCGCTTTGGTTTTGGCCTCAAATAGCAAGCACTGTAATTATGCGGCTTTGAGTTCAGTTGCGGCCTTTGCGGCAACGTCCTGCACCATTTTGGTCTGTTCAACCATCAGCTCGGCTTGTTTACGCACGAATGAGGTTTGCAGTTCCACAAAAGCGGCAAATGATTTCACGGCAAACAGGCTTTCCATGTGTGAAAGGCTAAGTTCGGTGGATTTGCGCACGGCAGATATTGCCTTCAAACCAAAATCATTATTGGCGGCCTGCATTTTCTCGAAGTTCACTTCGGCAGTCTTTTGTACGTCTTCGAGCTGGGTTTTTGCTTTGGCAAACGCGTCACGACCTTGCTCGGAAGCGGTTTCAGCATAGGCTTTGAACTGGTCGGTAACGGCGTTCATATCTGTTGGTGAAGCAATATTCGCTGTTTTGGCCATGGTTATACCCTTTCGAGGATTGGTGCAGCTGACATTGCGCCAGCCCATAGTGAGCAGATATCATTTAAAATGGTGCAATGCAATATTGATGCTGCAACGCACCATTGCAGAAATGGGAGGCGAATTTTGCTAAAATACGGTGAATTAACCCTCACCTGATGTTTAGCCCCGGAAAGATGGACGGGTCGATGGCAAAACTCTATTAAGTGTTTGTTAAGGCAAAGTCTCATGTTGAGGCCGCGTGTATGCAGGCTGATATGACCAATTATCCCTATGTGGACATTGCGGTGCTCGACACCATCCGGCGGCCATTTGCTGCAGGCGATGCACTGGTTATTGTCAGCCACGATTTGAGCAATGTGGTTTGGGCCAATGGCAACGGGCTGGAATTGTTTGGCCTTGGCCGTTTGGAAGCAGCACTGAGTGGTGAAGCCGCCTTGGATGATATCCAACGCCGCCAAATTGCGGGAATTGTGCCAAATGCAGCCGAGGAGCGCATGGTGCATTTGCGCTTTGTGCAGGGGCCGCAGACCATTTTGCTGCCTGTGCATGTGTCGGTAATTGCCTTGCCGGATGATGTTGAAGCTGTATTATTGCGTATTCCGGCGATGGCGCTCAACAACCGTACACATACCGGCGATACGCTTGAAGCCATCCGTAATGCCGGCTCGCATGCTGCATTCATCAAGCCTGGCGCACGGTTGATTTCCGGCGCTGAAGATTTGGCGGCACTGAACATCGACCCTGATGATCTGGCGCGGATGATGCGCGAAGTTTCCGGTGAAAACGACCGCCTTGTGAAGCGCCCCTTGCGCACGGCCTATGGCGAGATGCCAGCAGCGCTGGCGCGTCTAACTGATGATGACGGATTGCATTTATTGGTGGTGATTGAGCCAGATAATATTGAAACCGAAACTGGTTCAACTGCCATGGAGCGCGAAATTGCCTTTGATGCGGTAA
>JANMFT010000106.1:0-2466 GCA_031374255.1 Limoniibacter sp.
TCGCGGATGGCTGTTATGGTGAAACCGGCAGCCTGCAAAGCGCGGAGCGCTGACTCGCGGCCAGAACCCGGGCCACGCACTTCAACGTCCAGTGTTTGAACGCCGTGCTCTTGAGCTTTTTTGGCAACGTCTTCAGCTGCCATCTGCGCCGCAAACGGCGTTGATTTACGCGAACCTTTAAAACCCTGCGCACCGGCAGACGACCAGGCAACAGTGTTGCCCTGTGCATCGGTGATAGTGATCATGGTGTTGTTAAACGTCGAGTTGACGTGCGCCACACCGGTCGAAATATTTTTTCGTTCGCGGCGGCGAACGCGTTGGGCTTCTTTAGCCATAAATTTTATTCCCTATCTCAACACCGCCGTAATGCCAGCGGCTCCACATTGAGAGTGAGTAGTGAGTGGCGAATGAAACATCCGCTATCACTATTCGCTCTTATTTTTTCTTACCCTGAATAGCTTTAGCCGGGCCCTTACGGGTGCGCGCATTAGTATGCGTGCGTTGGCCACGAACCGGCAGGCCACGACGATGGCGAAGGCCGCGATAGCAACCTAAATCCATCAAGCGTTTAATGTTTAATTGCGTTTCACGGCGCAGATCACCCTCAACCTGATAGTCCTTGTCGATGGCTTCACGGATGCGCAGAATTTCGGCGTCTGATAACTCAGATACGCGACGCTCGAGTGGAATGCTTGTTTTAGTAACGATCTCAGCAGCATATGACGGACCAATGCCGTGAATATACTGAAGCGCGATAATCACGCGTTTGTTCGTCGGAATGTTAACGCCAGCAATACGTGCCACGTGTCTTCTCCATGTAAAGCGCCTTGGCGCGAACCACATTTCCTGCGTCCGGTGGAGCCCGGCCCTTGCAGCAGCCTTGATCCAAACGCTAGCGGCCCATGCGGGCAACCAATTAGCCTATTTCAAAGATAAGCGGTCGTTAGACGGCGAGTCGCTAAGTGTCAAGCGCATGACAAGAATTCATTTAGGTTTCGCATTGCACAGCTATTTGAAGTTGATCAACCGGTTGATTTCAACGGTTACGTTATCCATCGATGCCATACCATCGACAACGCGAAGCATACCCTTGGCATAATAATAACCGGTCAGCGGCGCTGTCTTTTTGTAATACTCGCGAAGTCGCTCTTCAAACACCGCAGGATTATCATCTTTACGAACCGGCAACCCCTTGGCGGCAGTCTCTTCAGCGCGCTTCATGATGCGGCCAACCAACGCTTTATCGTCAACGACCAACTCAATCACCAGGTCGAGCGGTCTATTCATTGACTGAAGCATTTCACCAATCGCATCGGCTTGCGCCAGCGTGCGCGGGTAGCCGTCGAGGATGAAACCTTCCTTGCAATCAGCATGCGACAGCCGTTCTGCAACAATCGCATTGACGATTATGTCGGACACCAGCTCACCAGCATCCATCACAGCTTTGGCTTTAAGGCCAGTCTCGGTGCCCGCAGCCACAGCCGCACGGAGCATATCGCCGGTTGAAAGCTGCGGAATGCCGTAAGCGGCGACTAAACGTTCCGCCTGTGTGCCTTTACCCGCCCCCGGCGGCCCAAGCAAAATTAAACGTTTCGTCACCTTTTCCCTCCCCGGAGACGCGATTTCTTGATCAGACCCTCATACTGATGGGCGATCAAATGCCCTTGTATTTGCGACACAGTGTCAAGCGTAACACTGACCACAATCAAAAGCGACGTACCTCCAAGGTAGAACGGAACAGCGAAAGCCGAAATCAAAAACTCTGGCAGCAAACACACAATCACCAAATAAGCCGCACCTACAAGGGTGATGCGTGTCAAAACATAGTCAATGTGCTCTGCTGTGCGTTCACCCGGGCGGAAACCCGGCATGAAACCGTTTTGCTTTTTCAAATTATCGGCGGTTTCTTTCGGGTTAAACACAATCGCCGTGTAGAAAAATGCAAAAAACACAATCATAGCGGCGTAGAGCAACATATAAAGCGGCTGGCCATGCCCAAGCGAGGCAAGCACCGTGCTGGCCCAACCGGGCAGCGTTGTGGTGTTGGCAAAGCCAGCAACAGTTGCAGGAAGCAACAGGAGTGAAGATGCAAAGATCGGTGGGATCACGCCGGCGGTATTCAGTTTCAGCGGCAAGTGCGACGTGTCACCTTGGAACATCCGGTTGCCAACTTGGCGTTTTGGATATTGGATCAGCAAACGGCGCTGTGCGCGCTCAAAGAACACAATGAAGCCAATCGCCAAAACAACAACTGCAATGATTACAAGAATAATCGCGGTGGATAGTGCACCCGTGCGGCCAAGTTCCAGCGTGCCAGCCAGTGCGCCCGGCAGACCGGCCACAATACCAGCAAAAATAATCAGTGAAATACCATTGCCGATGCCTCGCGCCGTGATTTGTTCGCCAAGCCACATCAAGAACATCGTGCCGCCAACCAATGTAATCACGCAGGTGGCAATAAAGAAC
>JANMFT010000105.1:0-3882 GCA_031374255.1 Limoniibacter sp.
GCGCTCGCGCATCAGACCTTCTTGCGCCACAGATGCCACAAGCCTGCCATCGCTCGCGAAAATCTGGCCGCGCGTCAGCCCGCGCGCGCCGCCCGTCCATGGGCTGTCCTGATCGTAGAGATGCCACCCGGATAAATCGACAGCAGAGTGAAACCACATGGCATGATCCAGGCTGGCAACTTGCATGGTGGCATCAAAAATCGAGCGGCCATGGGCATAAAGCGCGGAGTCAAGGAGCGTCATGTCGGAAAAATAGGCGAGCAGTGCAGTTTGCAGATGCGGGTCTTGCGGCAATAGGCCTTTGGCGCGCATCCAAATACGCTGAACTGGCGGCAATTTCTCGTTCGACATGAAATGTTTGAGCGACACCGGTTTAAACTCAATGGGGCGTTCACGAGCCCAAGACCGCTGAACTGCCTCCGGTAATTTTGCGCCAAACGCTGCCAGCAACTCGCTGTCACTCATCAATGTTTCCGGCAGTGCAACGTCCGGCATTGTAAACTGGTGTTCTAGACCTGTTTCGAAAACCTGAAACGAGGCTGACAAGGCAAATATTGCCCGCCCATTTTGCGAAGCCACCACACGCCGGGTGGCAAACGAGCGACCGTCACGGATCGGGTCAACCGCATAATCAATCGGCAATGCGCTATCACCGGCCAAAATGAAATAAGCGTGCAATGAATGAACACCGAGCGTGGAAGAAACCGTGCGCTGCGCCGCAACCAAAGCCTGTGCAATCACCTGCCCGCCAAATACGCGGCTCCATGCCGTGACAATGCTTTGGCCGGTAAATGTAAGATCGCCGGTTTGGCTAAGGTCAAGAATGCTGAGCAAATGCTGCATTGGCGTTTCAAGACGGGTTGGTTCGCCTGCCATTTCAATCACAGCCAACACAATTTCTTACCATTACGTAAGATGGCGATTTGGCCCGACCTGTCAAGATTTATTTGGAAGCGAAACTACGCCGCCCGCAAATCTCTGAAACCGATCATGCGCTTTTGTGCTTCGTCCCACAGCGTCAGTCTTACACATTTGAGACTGCCCCAAAATGTCAAACGCGTTTCACCTTTTAGTTCCGGAAAGGTGTTGATCACTTCCGGCAGGCGGTAAAACGGAATTCGGCTGACGATATGGTGCACATGGTGGATGCCGATATGGCCGGTCAGCCACATGATCCATTTTGGCAAATCGTAATAGCTGGAGCCATCAAGCGCGGCCTTCTCGCGTTCCCATTCCGGCGCGCGCGCCCAAAATGTCGGGTCAAACTGATGTTGCACATAAAACAGCCAAACACCGATGACTGCACCCGCCAATGCAATCGGGATATGGACGAGCAGCAGAGCAGCCCAACCAAACAAAGCAACAATGAGAACCGATATTACGAGCAACCCGACATTGGTTCCCATTGCAGAAAGCCAAGGTAACGCACCCTTGTTCATGTAACCGACGGGTAAACGGTGTTGAATGGCAAACATATAGACCGGCCCGATCGCAAACATCACCAATGGATGCCGGTAGGCGCGGTATTTGAGTTTGCCTATTGGGGACAGCGCTGAATATTCCGCCACAGTGAGCGTATCAATATCGCCGTGGCCGCGTTTATCCAGATTACCATGGCTGGCATGGGGCAGGGCGTGGGCATGACGCCACACATCATAAGGCGTGAGCGTTAAAACACCGAGCGCGCGGCCAACCCATGTGTTGGCTTTTTCTGAGGCAAACAAAGCGCCATGCCCGCAATCATGCTGCATGATGAACACGCGGACAACGGCAAAGGCTCCCGGGATAATTGCAAATGGCGCAAACCACGGGCTGATCCACACTGCGGCATAAGCAAGCGCCCAACAAACAGAGAATAGTGCCAGTGTCACCAATAATGCCACCGTGCCGCGGGTATTATCAGGCGTGGCATAGGGCATGAGACGGCGAGACCAGCGTATTTCGTCAACAGTTAATGTCATGCACAGCCCCGATATCCTGCCCAAGAAGCCTCGAATCTCTTATTGGATTCGCAGCGCCATTCACCACATCTACGTTAACAATGCACGTTCGCATTTTGATGAAAGCCAGCGGCATTTCAGCCTCAAACGGTAATTTAGCGTGCCGCAATGATATTGACGCATTCATTATCGCGGTTTATCGACGCCTTGTGGTCATTTGCCGGTCGGCTTGCAGCCACGTTAAACAAGTTGCTAAAGGGCCGAACGGGATTGAACCATCACCCCCATTCGTGAACCGGCAGCGCAGAGCCGGTTATTCTGGCTCTTAATATGTGGAGCCTGACATGCCAATCCGTATCCCTGATGGTCTGCCTGCCAAAGAAGTGCTTTTGCGCGAAGGCGTCAGCGTGATGGATGAAAGCGCGGCCACACGTCAGGATATCCGGCCCTTACATATTGCGTTGCTTAACCTGATGCCCAACAAAATCACCACCGAAACACAGATTGCACGGCTGGTCGGCTCAACGCCCTTGCAGGTGGAATTGACACTTGTGCGCATGGCCTCGCATCAGGCCAAAAACACGCCTGAAGATCACTTAATCAATTTCTATTCGACGTTTGATGACATTAAACACCAGAAGTTTGACGGCTTTATCATCACCGGAGCGCCGGTTGAAAAACTACCCTACGATCATGTTACCTATTGGGATGAACTTGCCGAAATCATGGATTGGACAACCACGAACGTCCATTCGAGCTTTTTCGTTTGCTGGGGGGCTATGGCAGCGGCGTGGCATTTCCATAAAGTGCCAAAACATGATTTGACAGAAAAAGCCTTTGGCGTTTACCGCCATGTCAATCTGAACCCTGCCTCGCCTTATTTGGCTGGATTTTCAGATGACTTCCAAATCTCCGTGTCGCGCTGGACGGAGGTCAGGCGTGAGGATTTGACGCCGGAATTAGGCGTGCTGATGGAATCGCCAGATACTGGTCTCTGTTTGTTGCACGAAGCATTTGCCAACCGGCTCTATATTTTCAACCATATTGAATATGACTCAAATTCGCTGTCGGACGAATATTTCCGCGATGTTGCCGCTGGCGTGCCAATGCAAGTGCCGCATAATTATTTCCCGAACAATGACACCACCAAAAAGCCGCTCAACCGCTGGCGCAGCCATGCATTTTTGCTGTTTAACAATTGGATCAATCAAGTTTATCAAACCACGCCGTTTGATTTTGAGGGTATTGGTGAGGGCAGGGGCTAATTTAGCCCGTCACTCCGGGACTCGCAATTCACGGGGACCTCGGCTCCCGAGTTAAAGTCGCATTACGTTACATTCCTGCCGTCACCCCTGCGAAGGCAGGGGTCCAGCTAAATAATCAGACCAAATGCCAGTGAAGCTGGATCCCTGCCTTCGCAGGGATGACGAAATTTGATGAACAGTAGTCTTGAAAACGCCAATACGCCGGATTGCCCGACGCCATACTTCAAGCCGCCAAGTCCCTCAAAACCGTCTGCAAAATGCCGCCGTTTTTCATGTAATCGAGTTCATCGAGCGTATCGATGCGGCAGATCACAGGTACTTCGCTGACTTTGCCCAAACCATCAGTAATTTTAACCGCGGTTTTCTGGCGCGGCTTGATATCGGCCAAACCAGTAATTTCCACCGTTTCATCGCCTGTAAGTCCAAGTGTTTTCCAAGTGGTACCCTCTTCAAACACAAACGGGATAACGCCCATGCCCACCAGATTAGAACGGTGAATGCGCTCATAGCTTTGCGCGATCACGGCTTTCACGCCAAGCAAATTGGTGCCTTTGGCCGCCCAATCCCGTGACGAGCCGTTGCCATATTCAAGACCGGCAAACACCACCAAAGGCACCCCTTCGGCTTTATATTGCATAGCCGCATCATAGATCGGCATTTCAGTTTTTGATGGATAG
>JANMFT010000124.1:0-5210 GCA_031374255.1 Limoniibacter sp.
GCGGTGCGTGTCAGCGCGCAAGCTGACGACCAGAAACCGCCAATGCTGGACACATAATCAAACGTATATTCGTCACCGGTTTTCAGTTTTTCGGCCAAGCCTTCATAGGCATAAACAATATGCCACTCAGGGTAAGTGAGATAGGAATTGGCTTCACTGCGCTGAAAGGCAACATCAGTAATAAGCGGTTTGTAAGGCTCACCTTGTGGCGTGCCACGACAGGCGAATTCAACATAGGCAACCGGCGATAGCAGGGCAACCACCAGCAAAACCAACGCCAGTACCGACCATTTGATAAACCGCCAAATGCCCCACATCAGGCGGCTTTCCGGTCAAACACAAACGACGCAAGCAATGCAAAACCACCAAGGCTGATATGCGGCCCGTTCGCCAAGATTTTGAACATCAGTGGCAAATCTTGAATGCCATAATTGATGATCCCCAAATCAAGGTAACCCGAACCTGTTGCGAGCCCCAACAAACCGTCAAACAGGTACAACATGCCAAAATAGAACAAAAAGTTTTTCGCGGCGCGGTGCGAAAGCAATGCCGCAACCAAAGCCCAAATCGCCGAAGCCAAATGTAAAGCATCATCGTAAATATCGAGCGCAAATATTCCGAAGGCTTTGCCGAACTCGTCGTTTACGCCCGGAATTTGATTGAGGCTGGCGACAAACAAGAGCACCACGAAATAACCAAGCGCAATTTTTTGCAGCAAACTTAGGTTGGAAATGCTCATGTTTTTTTCCTCAAATCCAAGACTTAAATTTTCGATACATAGTTTGACCAGAAGCCATTTTGAAATGTCAGATTCGGGTCAAATTTGCGTTTTGCCGCTGCAAATTCAAACGCGCGACGATAACCCAATTTGAACTGATCAACCGTGGCATGCGGGCGGTATGGCAAATAATATGTGCCGCCAATAGCGAGCACCCGCTCAATCAATTCATGCGTCATGCGCGCCATATCGGCCTCGCCCCGCACTGATTTTTCTTGGGAAAACAGCAGTACAGCAGCAATCCTTGGTGTGGTGGCATATGCCAAAACACTGTCTTTATCGGTGTCGACAAATCGCAGGGTAACGTTCAGCAATTCTTGAAATGATGAAGGGATCACATCTTGGCAAGCCTTTATGAAGTCCGGCCATTTATCGGCATCAACAAAGTATTCGTGTAGAATGTCAGTCCGGGCCGGGTCTTTGTCATCCAGCGTAGCCACTGGCTCATTGATCAAACTGTTGCGCGTTGTTTCGCCGGCGCTGATCATCGGGTTGACGCTTGCCTCAATGCCCCAGCGCAAGTTTTTCCAGCGGTCTGAATGCAATTGTTGGCGGAAAATATCGCGTGAGATTTTGCTGATAAACCCTGAACCGGTTGCTGCTGGCAGCGCCGCCTGATCAGCTGTTGGCCGGTAGCTGATCATCAGCGCTTCGCTAAAAAATCCATCAATCGCAATGCTCATCCGGCCATAAGCCATTTGAATTGTAGCATCTTTGCGGATGGCATCGACAAAGTCTTTGCCAAAGTCCACCGCTGGCATTGTTTCAAATGTTGGCACCAACCGGCTGTTCGGCACCATTTCAACTTCGAGTTCGGTGATGACGCCAAACAGGCCATACCCGCCCATGGCAAGAGAAAACAGTTCGGTATTTTCGGTGCGCGAGCACGTCACCAACTCGCCGCCAGCCAGCATCAATTTCAGCCCGCGCACCGTTGTGCCGCCACCACTGAACGCAACCGGCCATCCATGCGCGTTGACGCTATAGGTTGAAGCAACACCGAAATTATTGTTGGATTGCATCACTTTGGGCGAAAACCCAATGGCATCCAGCGTGGCTATCACTGTGCTCCACCGCGTGCCACCGCCACATCGATATGTAGAATTGGCAATATCTGGTTCGATCCACTCTTGATCAAGCGTCAGCGCTAACCCGTTTTTGGCAAGGCTTTGGCCCCCCATGGAATGCCGCGCAGCGTGCGCGACAACAGGTTGGCCTGCAATTCGCGCAGCCACGAGTTCACTGCGCAACGTGGCATAAAGCGCCTCTTCGGGCTTATCTTTAAGTATAAGATGCTTGGCAACGCGCGTTGGCTCGAGCTCACCGGCATCGTTGAGAACCAGCGGGTCGGCGGTAGTTTTCAATTGCGGAAAGTTGGTTCCGAACGGAACAATTGAGGAATAAAGCGAAGCTGTCCCCACCGCACCCGCTGCTGCTCCAGCACCAACGAGAATTGTCCGCCGCGTGATGTTTGCCAATTGGTTCCCCCAAAATTCGCGATGCTTCATTAATTCGTCATTCATGCGCAGGCGGGAAGCCAGCTTATTTCAAACACTGTGCAAGCCATAAAGCTGGATCCCCGCTTTCGCGAGGATGACGGAAGTTTGTATTTCACCGCACACCCTTGCCCACCCATGCCACTATGTCCGCACTAACTTTCGCAAACGCCGCATCCAATGCTGCCGGATAATTCCCCAATGATGCCGCCGCACTGCCTTCAAACGCGCGGCTGGCAACCACATCGCCATTGCGGTCATTCAGTAGTTTTACAAATATTTCGACGTTTGCGCGGTCGCCAGCGTCAGTGCGCACTGAAAAATCGCGAATTTCTGTGATCAATTGGTAATCAATCGCCAGCCCCTGCCCCGGCAGGCCAATTCCAGAATAGCCTGCGTTTTGCAGGGCCTCAGCCAGCTTACCCTGCACCAGACTTGGCAGCCGGTCAGCCCATTGCGCTCCGCCCAGATACTCAAGGCCGGTGGCAGACGTCGCAACGACGATGTTTTGGCTGTCATAAATTTTCAGCGCTTTAGGTTCTGCAATCAAAATCTGCACTTGTGATTTGCGCGTGGCAGAGGACGAAGCCGCACTCAACGTAACCGTATCAAGCGCCTCCGGCTTCGAGCCGGTCAAAGCCGTACCGCAACCTGCAAGCATTACGGCAAAACCCAGAACAACAAACGGTTTGACTAATTTAACGCACATTCTCACCGCCGTTTTTTCCCGTCAAATGTGCGTACTTCGCCCTCGCCACCGGTGATAATCCGCTGCGGATTGGCACTCAAGTCCGTGATCGCGCGCTCAATACGTTGAATTGAGTTTTGCGCACCAGAAACAGCCTGCTGAATATCGCGAAGCCCACTTCCGGTAAACCGCTCCAGCCCATTGGCAATGGCGGGCACGCGGGCATTCAACGTATCTGCCAGCTTCCGGTAGCCTGCGAGTGTGGCTTTAAGTTCCACCACCACGCCATTGGCCTCACCGCTGCCAAGCAGTGCATCCACTTTTTGTAAAACGCCATCGACGCGGACTGACGCCGCATTCAGTCGCGCCATCATCTCAGACGTATCTTTTACAATAGTGCCAACGCCTTCAGTCTCTTTATTGATACGGGTGATGAGCGTTGAAATTTCAGCAGCGGCTTTGGTCGCATTGTCCATCACGCCAGCCGCCTGCCCGCTCACACCTTTGAGGTCGGTCACAATCTTTTTGATATCTTCCGGCGGCAAGGACGCCACCAGCGCATCAATTTTCAGCATGGTTGCCGCTGCGCGGTCACTGGTCAGTTTAGCCGAAGCAACCAGCGCTTCCACACCGGCAGAACTCTCCGCCAAGCGTTTTGAAATCACATCAACATTATCCAGCGTGCTTTTGACCTTGGCCGGGTCGACTGCTGAAATTACGGCATCTACTTTGCCCAAAGTGACTTGCAGCCGGTCAGAGGCCGATGACAGCGATTTTGACAAATCGCCTGTGCTTTTTAAAAACAAATCAATGTCGCCGCTGCGGGCGGCAAGGGCATTACTGAAGGTTTCGGCGTTTTTCACGGTGTTAGTCAACGGTGCCCGCACATCGGCAATCGTGCCTTCAAATGTGGCAAGCACTACGCCTGCGCGGTTTACCAAAGTGCGCGCGGCATCCACAACATCGTTCAAAAATGAGGGGTCGGCTTCGAGTTCAATCGGCCCGGCAGTCGCCCCGATCAAATTCGGCTCATCCGCGCTGCCGCCTTTAAATTCCACATATGCCTGTCCCGTAAGGCCCTGAATGCCAAGCGCTGCGCGGGTTGAGGCCTTAAGTGGAGTTCGGGCATCAATCGCGCCATCGGCAATCGCCACCGTCGGGTCTTTGGGGTCAAGAAACACATTTTGCACTTCGCCAACGCGAATACCGTTGAACAATATCGCGCTGCCGCGGCCAAGTCCGGCTGCAGATCCAGGAATGCGGATTGTAACTTGAGCCGTCTCGCTGCGGTTGCCATAGCGTGCTGTCCAAAACACAAACACAAAAGCCGACAACAGCGCCAGCAGCGTAAACACGCCCACAATCACATAATTGGCGCGGGTTTCCATCGCACTTAGGCCTTTTCGTCAACCGGCATGGCGCGCGCGCGTGTCCCGCGGAAATAGCGCTTTACCCATGGCAATTCAGAGGCCAGCATCACGCTGAGATCGCCCTGCAGCACAACGCGCCGCTCACCAAGAACAGCAATACGGTCACAAGCCATGAACAAACTATCGAGATCATGGGTCACCATATAAACGGTGAGGCCAAGGGTGTCGCGTAAATTTTTAATTAACATGTCAAATTCGGCAGCGCCAATCGGATCAAGACCGGAAGTCGGCTCGTCAAGGAATACCAATTCTGGATCAAGCGCCAATGCCCGCGCCAAAGCCGCACGTTTGATCATGCCGCCTGAGAGTTCCGACGGGCGTTTGACCGCAGCCGATTGCGGCAAGCCGACGAGTTCCAGCTTTAGCCGTGCCAATTCCTCCATGAGTGGTTTTGGTAGATTTAAATATTCCCGCATTGGCACCTGAATATTTTCAAGAACCGTCAGGGACGAAAACAACGCGCCTTGCTGAAATAAAACACCAGTCCGCATATCAATTTCGTTGCGTTGGCGGGGTGTCGCTTTGTCGGCATCAATTCCGAACAGTTTGATGATTCCCGAGGCTTTTGGCGTCAACCCCAATACCGCACGGAGCAACACTGACTTGCCTGAACCCGACGGCCCGACAAAACCTAATATTTCGCCGCGCTGCACATCGAGTGACAGATTTTCAAGCACAGTATTTGTGCCAAAGCGCACGGTCACGTCTCTTACGGACAATATGATCTCGTTATTATCGACCAATTTTGTCATGCTTTAAAAATCAATCGCGGCGTAAAAAATGGCAAACAGACCATCAACGACGATCACAACAAAGAT